>NZ_JACJQS010000078.1:0-3891 GCF_014696755.1 Anabaena sp. FACHB-1391
ATTCCCTTCTTATATTTATTGCTAAATTTTTAATCGACTTTAAACAACACCTTCGAATAGTGTAAACCTACATAATAATTTTAACTTATATTTAATCAGCGACTGGTTCCCCATACCCCAGAAAATTACAAAATTATCCTTTTGTAGATAGGATAGCAAATACAACCTTTTAGAAGAATAATCGATTGAATTTATCCTTATATAGATAAAATTTTAACATGATGGATATAATAGTTTACCTTAACTAAATAATATCCTAGCTATATAAAATTAAAAATGCCATCATTACGGCTAATAAACCCATAGCTTCTGTTAAAGCGAATCCTAATAAAGCATAACGAAATAACTCGTCTACAAAAAATGGACTTCTTGCAATTGCATTTAAAAATCTCCAAAAAGGACTCCAATACCCATACCTGCACCTGCTAAGCCAATTGTTGCTAAGCCAGCACCGATGAATTTAGAAGATGATACTAAAGAAACGTAAAAGACTGTTTTTTCTACTTGAATCCGCGTCCGATTGGACACGGATTCACTTCTAATAAAATAACACAATAAAATAAAAAAATTAATAAAAAACATGTTAAATTTAAAAATTAGTACTAGTAAGCTGATTCTTAAGAACTTTACACACCTAGCCTATTCTACGTAATAGTCTACTACGGATTTAAGAAAACTAGTTTTGGGGCAACCTTCCTACAAAAATTGATGTATTCAGTAGTTATGTTGTGCTATGTAGCTACCCAGCTTACGTTTTGCACTATAGCTGGATTACAATCGATAGCTCCTCTATTATGTCTTACTGGTCAACTCTATAATATATGTATACCAGGAACATATAAAAACGCAGTCCTCTCGTACTAGGCAAGAAATCCCCTCAATTTTCAACACTCTTAGCAGATAGGGACCGAACTGTCTCACGACGTTCTGAACCCAGCTCACGTACCCCATTAATGGTCGAACAGACCAACGATTCGAAGCTACTACACTCCGTCGCTTGGATGAGCCGACATCGAGGTGCCAAACGGTCTCGTCGATGTGGACTCTTGGAGACCATTAGCTGTTATCCCCAGCGTACCTTTTATCCGTTGAGCAGTGACTATTCCACTCTAAATCACTGGATCACTATGGCCGACTTTCGTCCCTGCAAGAATTGTCACTCTTACAGTCAGGCAAGCTTATGCCATTATACTACATCTCTTGAAAGATCACGGAGATCCCCAGGATGAGCTTACCTTTGCACGCCTCGTTACACTTTAGGAGGCAACCGCCCCAGTTAAACTCCCCAGCATACTGTGTCTCTAAACAGATTAGTCAATACTCATAATCAGAGCGCTATTTCAAGGGTGCTTCAGCAATCAACTAGCGTTGAGGCTTCAAAAGCTAACGCATATCCTACACAGATTATTTGTATCAACAGAGTAAACATAGAGTAAAGGTGCATGGGGTCTTTCCGTCTTACTAAGAGTAATACTCCGCATCTTCACGGAGAATTCAAATTCGCTGAACCTGTACTGGAGACAGCGGAAAATCGAACAGCCATTCATGCAAGTCTGCAATTAACAGACGAGGTACTACGCTACCTTTGGACCCTCATGGTTAAGGCCGCCATTCACGGGACCCATAGATTTGCAACTTTTAAAATCGCGCCTCTTAAGTTTACCGCATTGGGCAGGCGTCAGAGCCTATACATCGTCGTAAGACTTAGCAGACTCCTGTGTTTTTGATAAACAGTCGTTATCCCCTCTTCACTGCGACCTTTGTTAAGCTTTCAGATCTAACTAGAATAAACTATAAAGCTTTAAAAGGCACTCTTTCTCCCGAAGTTACAGAGTGAGTTTGCCGAGTTCCTTCAATACAGTTGTTTCAAACTCCTGAGCATAAATAGTGCATGAGGACCTGTGGCGGTTTGAGTACGGTTAAGAATACCTTTAGTTAAAAAAAAACATTTCTAGAAACATCTGAACAAGTTAGTAAATCAAAACGTAATCCTAAACTCGTTACCATAGCATAAATATAACTAATAAACTTCTAATAAATCATTACAACTTAATAGAAATGATGTCTAAAAGAACTTATGCTAAAATGCCTGTATAATTTTTCAACCCGAATCAAATCAAATATTCTTAATCAGAAATTTAAATTCTAATAACCATCAGTTTGAAGCATTCGCCAAAAACCTTAGATACCGACTAACTCTACGTGGTTAAACCTAGCGTAGAAACCCTTCCTCTTTAGGAGATAATGTTTTTGTGTCCATTGTAAAGTAAATTACAACAAACGCATTAAGTTACGCTACTCATGTCAGCATTCTTACTTTTGATATCTCCAGCAATACTTAAGTATCACCTTCACAGACCTACAAAACAATTCGCTACCAGGAAATATCCTTCGAAGTTTCGGTTAGATAACTGAGAGTCTCGCTTCATCGACGATTCTATACCAAGTAAATACTCAGGTTCATGCGTTGGCACACGTTCTTTAAGAGATGCTCACTGTTAAAGCTACTCTTGAGCCTAGAAGATAATAAAACCTTACGCACACTAGGTTATCATTTTAAGACCTTAACTTTCGATCTGGGCTGTTACCCTCTTGACAATGAATCTTCGCACTCACTGTCTGTTTGCCGTATAAAAAAATTTATTATTCGGAGTTACGTTGGTCTTGACAGATTCCGAAAAACCCTCGCAACCACCTTGTACTCTACCCATAAATTTAATAACTACGACACTCTACTTAAATAGATTTCGCGAATAACAAGCTATCTCCACTTTTGATAAGCCTTTCACCCCTAATCACAAATCATCTCAATCTTTTGCAACAGATACGAGTTCGGACCTCCAATGGTTTTTTAAGCCAAATTCATCCTGTTCATGATTAGATCAAGTGGTTTCGTGTCAGATTCATTTAGCTAAACACTAATTTAAAATTTGCTTTCGCTACGCCTCAGATATTTTAATACCTTAAACTCGCTAAATAAATCTAGTCGCTGACCCATGATACAAGAGGTACGCTATCATCCATTTTTCATGGACTCTAACTGCTTGAAAGCTATATATTTCAGTATCTAATTTCAATACCCTTTTTAGGTTTCTTTTTCACCATTTCCCTCGCGGTACTTGTTCACTATCGGTTACACTTATTATTTAGGCTTTGTGGGTGGTTCCACAATATTCAAACAGGACTTCACAGATCCCGCCTTACTCTCAATAATAGATAAAAATGCTCACATACGGGACTTGTTACCCTCTTTGGTAATAAATTTTTGCACATTTATACTATCTATTATTTTAGGCCTAAATCCGCGTTCGCTCACCACTACTTACGGAATCTCGGTTGATTTATTTTCCTTTAGCTACTTAGATGTTTCAGTTCGCTAAGTTTCTATAAACTATTTTTAAAAATAGTTTAATAATATAGTATACAGTTTTCTGTAATAGACAATCATAACTAAGGTCTCGACATCTAATTATGATTTTTCGTTGTTAAGCCTACGTCTATCAATTATAAGTGTACCTAGGCATCCTTATATAGCTCACTTTTTATTTTATTTTTTAATTACGGAAATTTAATTTTTCCTATACTGAACATTTTTGTATTGTATTATTTTTTGTTTAATGGAATGAGCGTACCGGGAATCGAACCCGGAACCTCTGGTTTAAAAGACCATTGCTCTACCTATTGAGCTATACGCCCACACCCGACAGCAGGGATCGAACCTGCGCATCACGGATTCAAAGTCCACCGCCTTACCACTTGGCTACGTCGGGAACTTCTAATTCCCTTCTTATATTTATTGCTAAATTTTTAATCGACTTTAAACAACACCTTCGAATAGTGTAAACCTACATAATAATTTTAACTTATATTTAATCAGCGACTGGTTCCCCA
>NZ_JACJQS010000079.1:0-3872 GCF_014696755.1 Anabaena sp. FACHB-1391
AGGTTCGGTGCGCTGTTCGGCGTTGCCTCTCTCGGCTTCGCTGTTCGGCACTTATTCAATATATCTAATCTATTTGGGTTTGTCAACTACTTTTTCCATCTTTTTGGAAAAAATTTTTTCACTTTGTCTACAATCCTTGTGAGATAAGGGTTGCAGTCGTTAGAATTTTCTGGATTTTTGCTTGATCAAGCATCGCCGCCATACCCCGTCCCTTATCAGGGTGGTGAATGTCAAGCAGTTGTGTTTTTGATTTGGCTGAGTTGATGGGGATTTTTTTGGGTAATTATTATGGAAGGGGTTAATCAACGCAATTGCTGATAGTGTTGAGTGGATATAGGAATTAGGGATGATATGAAGAGTTTGGCTGTACTACCACCGTTTTTGGTGCTGGATCAATTGTTGCAAGGTTGGTTGCTGGAGGATATTGGTAGGGGTGATCGTACTACTCAATCTCTATTATCCCAAAATCCCACCGACAAAGAAGCGAAGTGGATAGCGAAAGCACCGGGAATAATTGCTGGTTTACCGGTTGCAGCCAGGGTGTTTCAGCTTTTGAATCATCAGGTCAATTTTGCAAATATTACCGCTGAGGGGGCAAAATGTGAACCAGGACAGGTAATAGCGGAAATTGGTGGTTCTTTAGATGCTCTGTTAATGGGAGAAAGGGTGGCGTTGAATTTGACGATGCGATTAAGTGGAATCGCGAGTTTAACTAATGTATATGTGGAGAAAATAGCTGATTTACCTACTCAATTGGTGGATACGCGCAAAACTACACCAGGGTTGAGAATTTTGGAAAAGTACGCGACTGCTTTAGGTGGTGCTATAAATCACCGAATGGGTTTGGATGATGCGGTGATGATTAAGGATAATCATATTGTAGCGGCTGGGGGAATTGGGGAGGCTATTACCCGCGTTCGTTCTCACATTCCTTATCCTCTGACAATTGAGGTGGAAACGGAAACTTTGGCACAGGTGCAAGAAGCGTTAGAGTATAAGGCAGATATTATTATGTTGGATAATATGCCTTTAAAAATGATGAGTCAAGCTGTGTCGCTGATTCGTCATGAAGATAATCGAGTAAAAATTGAGGCTTCTGGAAATGTCAACTTAGAGACTATTCGCGCTGTAGCAGAAACTGGTGTTGATTATATTTCTACTAGTGCGCCTATTACTCAGTCTAGATGGTTGGATCTAAGTATGAGAATGGTTTAATCGGCTATTGTATCTATATTATAGATTTGAGCGGGCTAGAAGCCCACCCCACAAGTAAATTATGGCGGGCTAGAAGCCCACCCCACAAGTAAATTATGGCGGGCTAGAAGCCCACCCCACAAGTAAATTATGGCGGGCTAGAAGCCCACCCCACAAGTAAATTATGGCGGGCTAGAAGCCCACCCCACAAGATGAGAATTTTTGATTTTTATACGGTTTAAGTGCGGCTTCAATGGGGCGAATTTGAGAAATTATCGGATGCTATAATAGCGGTTTGAGTTATATTTCGCGCAAATACGCAAAGGCGAAAAGTATACGACTTTGAATTTGCACAAGTTTGTATTTTAGTTCATAAACTTGGAGATTCTCTCGACAGCGGTTACTAGAATTTCTGGTTCTTGCACTAATGCGAAGCGAACGTATCCTTCACCAGATTTACCAAAGCCGATACCTGGAGAAGCTGCTACACCTGTTTTTTTGACTAATTCGGTGCAAAATTCTCTGGAATTGTTACTCCATTGTGTAGGTAATTTTGCCCAAATGTACATTGTGGCTTGTGGTGTGGGAACGTTCCACCCTATGCTGTGTAAGGCTTTGATGAATGTGTCACGACGTTGACGAAAAATAGCTAAGGCTGATTTTACACCATTTTGCAGTCCAGTCAGGGCTGCGATCGCTCCGTTCAAAATTCCCAAATATTGGTTAAAATCAATGGTGGCTTTGATTTGCTTTAGGGCTTGAATTAATTCTGGATTCCCAATTGCATAACCAATGCGGAAACCTCCCATATTATAAGACTTGGACAGGGTAAAAAATTCAATAGAGACGCTTTTTTCCGGGTCAGCTTGTAAAATTGAGGGGACTGGAGATTTTAGATTTTGGATTTTGGATTTTGGATTTTGGGTTTCTTCTGTGAAAACTAAATCTACATAGGGGAAATCGTGAACCAAAACAATGTTATGGTGTTGACAAAAGGCTACAGCTTCTTGAAAAAAGGATAAAGGGGCGATCGCACTGGTAGGATTATGAGGATAGCTTAAAACCATCAACCGCGACTGATTTAAAACAGTGACGGGAATATCACTAAACACTGGTAAAAAATTATTTTCTGGTTTTAATGGCATGGGATAAATCTGACCATTAGCCAAGTATACTCCACCAGCATGGGAAGGATAACCAGGATCTAATAATAGAGCAAAATCGCCGGGATTAAGTATGGCTAAGGGTAAATGGGCTGTTCCTTCTTGAGAACCAATTAGGGGTAAAACTTCAGTTTCTGGGTTAACTGGGATACCGAATTTCTGTTCATACCATTGGGCTGCGGCTTGACGAAAATTTTGAGTACCACGAAATAATAAATAACCATGGGTGCTAGGATCATGGACAGATTGAGCGATCGCTTCTAGGATATGATTCTCGGTAGGTAAATCTGAAGATCCCAAAGACAAATCAATTAATTCCTTTCCCGCAGCCACAGCTATGGTCTTGGCTGTGTCCATGTCCGCAAATACGTTAGATTTTAAAGGTTGTAACCTGGTTGCAAATTGCATTTTAATTATTTATCATTGGTTATTAGTTATGAGTATGTGATCAGAAACTCTATAGTTTTGATCACTGACTGACCACTAATTACTCTGTAAATGGTTATCTAAAAGACTGAGTAATTTATCTTTAGCAATTACTCCTTCGGTAGATTCTAATACTTCTTCTCCTTTCATTAACCTGAGAGCAGGAAGGCCTTCTACATGATATTGCTTGACAGCCACGGGATTAGGATCAGCTTCTATTTTAACAATTTTTAGGCGATCGCTATAAGTTGTTGCGGCTAAATTAATCAATGGTGACATTAAGCGACAAGGACCACACCAGGAAGCCCAAAAATATACTAATACAGGCTGTTCGGACTTTAAAACTTCTTTTTCAAACTCAGCATCAGTGATATTTATTACACTATTGCCCATAATAGTCTCCATAAAGTAGCATCAGTTAATCAAATTCGTTTACAAAATACTTTATCCCAATTTGAGGGTTAGTTGTTATCCTGTTTTGGACTTAGGCTTTACTCGGTCGAAGAATTTGCAGTTATAAAATGCTTACTATATCAGCTTTTTATCTGGTAATCTATCATAATCATTGGGAAAAATGAAGTAAAATCCCACAAATATGTGGGATTAACTGAATTAAATTATCTGCAAGAACTACAGTTTATCTAATTGTCTTTTAAGTTCTTCTAAGTCAGCATCAACTGGTTGAGTCGCTTTAGCCGTACTGGTTGGTTGTTCTGGGTTTAGTAGTCTTTGTTCGGGTGCTGGTGCTAGAGATGCTTTCAAAGCCGCTAATTCATTATCAATATCACTACCAGATTCCAATTTTGCAAATTGGCTTTCTAAATCTGAACTTATCAATTCTGCGGTAGACTGAGCGCGAGATTCTTGGAGTAATACTTTTTCTTCCATGCGCTCAAAAGCGGACATGGCGCTGCTGGTACTCATTCCGCTCACCATATTTCCCAATTGTTCTTGGGCTTTGGCTGCGGTAATTCGAGCTTTGAGCATTTCTTTCTTGGTTTTGGCTTCGGAAATTTTGCTCTCTAACTGAATTAAATTCTTTTTCAGACCTTCTACCTGAATGGTTTGCTGGTCTAGACTAGTTTTTAA
>NZ_JACJQS010000008.1:0-136322 GCF_014696755.1 Anabaena sp. FACHB-1391
CAAGATATAGGAGAACAGGGGAATTTATTTCCCCATTCCTGAAAATTAAGGAAAATAAATGAATATGGAAAAAATTCCAGTTAACCCAGACCAGAATCTTTTCCACAAATTAAAACACAAATCAAAAATTTATTAACCCCCCTTTCCCAACAACTAAATTCAAAAAATAATTGCTTCTAACAACTAACAACTGACGCACTTCTTAAACCTTGCACAGTAGAAATTACCTGTTGGGCAACTTGATCAATTTCCTCAACTGTATTAAATCTGCCAATCCCAAATCGCACCGAAGCATAAGCTAACTTATCTGAATGTCCCAGGGCCTTCAAAACATAGGAAGGGGCAACATTATTAGAAGAACAAGCAGAACCAGAAGATACAGCTACTATTGATTGTAAACCTAAAGAAAGTGCAGCACCATCTACACCTTCAACACTAATATTTAAGTTTCCTGCTAATCGTTTTTGAGGATGTCCATTTAAGTAAATTCCTCCGACATTAGATAACTGTTTCCACAATCTTTCTCTTAATTCTATTAATCGTTGATTTTCTGTTTCCTGTTCGGCTATTGCAATTTCTACAGCTTGACCAAAACCGACAATTTGCGGTGTATATAAAGTCCCCGAACGCATTCCTCTTTCATGTCCTCCCCCATGTTGTTGAGAAGCAAGTTTAACTCTTGGGTTACGTCTGCGAACATATAAAGCCCCAATTCCCTTTGGTCCATAAACTTTATGGGCTGTGAGAGACATTAAATCAATATTCATTTCTTCCACATCTAAAGGTATTTTACCAATAGCTTGGGCTGCGTCTGTGTGCAAAATAATTTGCCGTTGACGACACATTTCCCCAATTTCAGCGATTGGTTGTAAAACCCCAATCTCATTATTGGCAGCCATTACAGATACTAAAATTGTATCATCACGCAAAGCTTTTTCTAACTGATTTAAGTCAATTAATCCATCTTTTTCTACTGGTAAAACGGTGAGATTAAAACCCAGATTTTTTAAATATTCACAAGGATCTAAAACGGCTTTATGTTCCGTGGCAATAGTTACAATATGTTGACCTTTTTGGAAATAAGCTTCAGCAATACCCTTAATAGCTAAATTATTCGCTTCCGTTGCACCACTGGTAAAAACAATTTCCTCTGGAGTTGCGTTAATTGCTGCTGCTAAAATTTCCCGTGTTTGTTTAACAGCAGCTTCTGATTCCCAACCGTAAATATGGCTAATACTAGCCGCATTTCCAAACTTTTCTGTAAAGTAGGGAATCATAGCAGCCATTACCCGTTCATCAACCGGGGTAGTAGCATGACAATCGAGGTAGATAGGACGACTGGACATAATTAATTCACAGTTAATTCAAAATTTGACCTAGTTTTTTTAAGATTTGGAAAACTTGATAAAGTTCGTTTTCTCGACGATACAAAGTGAATTTGTCTGATAAAGCATATCTAGCTTGATCTTTTTGCATAAGTTTGATAAATTGAAAATCTTCTCCATTGATTACTAATGAATATACAGGATAATCAGGATCAGGATTAGCCAGCATATAAGTAAGTGCTTGGGGTATGGCTTCTGCAAGAGAAAAAGCAGTTCTTTTAGATTCAATTACCAATAACCATAATTGTTGTTGGATAACTAAAACATCAATTTTACCTCTGATAACTTCGTCTTCATTTTCGACCGCAATTTCTATTGATGATTCACTTCTAATCAGGAAAGGTTCATCATAAAATCCAGCTAAACTGAGTAAGGGAGATAAAACTACTAACTTTACTGTTTCTTCCGATAAAGGAGGATATTTCACTAATCGGAGAAAATGCAATTTTACTTTGTCTAGATATTGTTTTTCTAAATCAGAGATTTCTGGTAAATTTTCCCACCATTCAGGAAAAAATGCGGCATTGTCGCTTTGTTCTAGACTAAACCTTGCTTCTAAATAGGCAATGCCTATATTTCGCGCTTGGATGAATTGAACCATAATACAAAGAATATAATTGATATTCCTATTGTATAAGGTGGGAATGGTTATATTATTTCATTAACATAATTCAGTAAAGTAAAGTTTAAATTAATTAACATTTGGAAAATCAAATGTCTAACGGTGAGAAATCACAGCTATATCAACAAAATCCGACGAATCAGACCATAAAACTTTAAATAGCTGCTAATTCCTTAATTTTTTTGAGTACAGATTCAGCATGACCTTTTGTTTTGACATTAGGCCAAACGTAAGCGATAATTTTATCAGGTGAAATTAGGAAAGTTGAACGGGCAACTCCCATATATTCTTTACCCATAAACTTCTTTAAACGCCATGCACCATAAGCTTCTATTAATTGATGTTCAGGATCAGTTAATAGGGTAATTGATAAATTGTGTTTGTCTATAAATTTACAATGAGATGCGGCAGAATCTGGACTAACACCGATGATTTTTGCCCCCGCTGCGGTAAATTTAGAGGATAATTCTGTAAAGTCTTGTGCTTCGGTGGTGCAGCCCGGTGTATTATCTTTAGGATAAAAATAGAGAACTATCCACTGATTTATATCAGCAAGATTGACTAGATGATTATTTTGGTCTGGGGTAGAAAAATCCGGTGCAGGTTGTCCAATTTGGGGAATATTGCTCATAATTAGTCTAGGAAAAATTAGGGATAATTGAAAATTATTGAATAATAGGGAAATTATTCACTGACATTTAAATCAATTTCTCGTCTACGAGGGACATCATAAACCATAAAATCATGAGCCATAATTGTTTTAGGAAAAATCGCCCTTGCTTCTTTTAGTAAGTCTTTTAATTCAATGCTATTTCCTGGAGCATAACGCGGACTAAAATGAGTCATAATTAGTTTATGAACTCCCGCACCATAAGCTGTTTGTGCAGCCATTGTAGTTGTAGAATGTAGTCTTTGAAATGCCATGTCTGAATCTTGATGGGCAAAGGTAGCTTCGTGAATTAATACATCTGCATCAATAGCTAGTTGCACTGCACCCTCACAATAAACTGTATCTGTACAATAGGCAATTTTTCGTCCAATTTCTATGGGTCCACATAGTTCACTACCATTAATTACTCTTCCGTCCTCTAGTGTAACTGTTTCACCGCGTTTAAGTTTACCATATATTGGACCAGAAGGAATTTCTAAGGCCTTGGCTTTGTCTATATCAAAGCGTCCGGTTCTATCTTTTTCTGCTACCCGGTAGCCAAAGGCGGGGATACGGTGATGTAAAAGACCACAAGTAACAGTAAATTCCTCATCCTCATAAATTACCCCTGGTTGAACAGTATGCACTTTAATGGGGTAAGAAAAGTGAGTGTGGGAGTAACGGGAAGCAGCTTGCAAATACTCGTTTAAGCCCGATGGACCATAGATATCAATTTTATCCACATTACCGGCTAAACCGCAACTAGCAAGTAATCCCATTAAGCCAAAAATATGATCACCGTGCATATGGGTGACGAAAATCCGGGATAGTTGGCTAATTTTTAACTCACTTCGCAAAATTTGATGCTGAGTTCCCTCTCCACAGTCAAATAACCACAATTCTGCCCGTTGTGGCAACCTCAGCGCCACGCTAGAAACATTGCGTGATTTTGTAGGTACACCAGAACTCGTCCCTAAGAATGTAATTTGCACGGCGTTTTTTAGCTTTCCTTTTGCTCAATATAGTTCTTAATTATCTATCTTGGCACAGTATTGGCAAGGTTAGCTATTGGAAAAATCAAAACATCAATATTTTCTAATTTTTCTAATTTTAGCAATGTTTATTGCCACCAAAAAGAACTTGGTAAAGGCCAAGATAACTCACAAAGAGTACCTTGAGGATAAAGAGAAACCCGTCTAAATTTACCTTTAAGTTGTTGTGCTAATTTTTTAAATTGTTTTGTTCCCCAACCTTCTCTTGATGAATAAGTTCCTAAACCATTATCCATAATGCTGAGGGTGTAACGTCCTTGAGATACAGAATAACTAACTTGTAAACAGGTGATTTCTGTGGCGTGTTTACCAACATTACACAAGGCTTCTTCTAAAAATCGGCAAAGTCCTCGCTTATTTTGAATACTTAAATTACTGTCATGGATAGGTTCAAAATTGTGCATTTTTAGTTTCAGGGTTTTAAAGCAGGGAAAATCTCTATCTAAGGTGTAGCTATAAACTTGATAGAGAATTTCATGTAAAGGGTTTCGCAAATCTATGACTAGATTATTTCCTAGATAAAGGCTGGTATCCTGGGTAAGACTTTCTTGTTGCCAAAATTCATACATTCCTCGTAATTCTTGATTTAATTCTTCAAGTTCTGTTTCTATTAAAGGTAGTAATTTATTAACTGGTAAATCTTGACCTTTGACTATTTTTAAAACTTTAGCTAAACTTTGTAATGGTCCATTATGAATAGTTTCTATTTTTAGTTCAATTAGATTTTGACGAACTTTAACTATGGACTTCAACGCTTTGTTGTAATAAGATAAAGCTATAAGCATAATGCAATTTATAACTAGAATAAACATTGCTGAAATCAGAGAACCTGAGGAATCCCAAATTAAAAAAAAATAGCTAATGAACTCTAAACTAAAAATAGTAATGATAATTCCTGCTAACTTTCCTCCAGAAACAAAACAAAGTTTTTTTGGGAATTTTTTAAACATTTGGGTTTGCATAAGCTGATCTTCCAGTATTAATAACTTAATTATGGAAAACACCTGATTAATTTTACTAACTTTATTTATTAGTTAATCAATTAATCCTTCCGCTCTAGCTTTGATTTCTGTTTGAATACGGATGTTTTTACCTTCTTCTGGGTAAATGCTTAAAGCGTCTTGTAACTTACTCCAATAATGGCGTACCATACGTTCAGATATACACATATTTTTAGCAATTACTTTATCTTGTAATCCTTGTTCAAAAGCTAAATTCAGCACTTGCAACCACTCTGGTTTTATCTCTAACCCTGAGTGTATTCCTTTAATATCTTTTGTGTGAGTTAATCCCTGTAATGCCCAATCAACTCTAGTTAACATTTCTGCGGTAGAAAGACTTTTATCAGCGACAGTAAAGCCTCCTTGATGATTATCAATATAAGGACGAATACGCACTAGTGTTTTCACGTGAGCGCTTTGAACAACAAGATTTAGATGAGAATAATTTTCCATCAAAACTTTCAGAAATTGAATACCTGTATCAACTCGCGCTGTCATTTCTAATTTTTCAGGTATGGAAAGATCCATAACTAGCAAATCAGGTTGAAAAATAGCAATTTCCTCTAAAGCATGACTAGCATTTGTAGCAATATTAAGTTCAGCACTAGGATAGTTTTTTCGTAGTATTTCAACTGTTCCATTTAAAACTGATTCGTGATCATCAATGACCATAAATTTTAAACTTGATTTTTTTGATAAAACTTGTTTCATATCTAATCATTGTCTCCATATTTACACACTTAACAAATTTCGATTGCTATCTACTACTATCAATTGCTTTTTACTAGATTCTATTACCTATAAATGATTTACTATGGGGGGTATGACCCCTCACCCCACAAAAAAATCTTGAAAAATGCTAAGATTACCAGATATATTTATGACAATAAAGATTATCTCTATTTAACAATAGATTAGTCTTAATAACAGTTTTGACAGATATAGTATCTGGTGCTATGCAAGCTATTAAGTAATTAGATTGTGATCAATAAATTTAACTATATGAAGAAACGTAAACCACATAAAACCATCACTAAAACTGTGATTCCTGTTCTTAATATTTCCTTGTATACAAAGAAGAATTTATGGGAAACTGTTGTAAAATCATAATCGCTGATATATTTTATCCATCAAGTAAAACCTGTTCTCATTGTGGACACAAAAAAGAACATCTTTCTTGATCTGAAAAAACTTATCACGGTGAAAACTGTGGTTTTGAAATGGCTGTAGCTATAAATACAGAAATTAACCTATCGCGTTTGGCTACAGCGTGTAAGTCTACTGTAGCTTCCCTAAGGGTGGGACACATCCCAAACACTCCTGTTGAAGTAGAAAGTAAAGTCTGGTTTTGTTTAGGTTTTATATAGCAGTCTCATAACAAGAGTCGTCTCAAGACGACTGGAAAACGCTTTTAGTCCACTTTAGTGGACTTGAACTATTAGACTGGGAATTCATTCCCAGGCGGGTTAGGATACTAATTGATCACTAAGTTTCCGCTATAATGAAACCAAGAGAGTAAATATGTTTTTATATTTGTCTAAACTATTACCACTATTTTTTTACCCTTTGGGATTAGCTAGTGTGAGTTTAATTGTAGCTTTGGTGACTTTGCGGAAACGTCCCCGCATTGCGACTATAGCCATTTCTCTATCTTTAGCTATCTTACTGCTCTGCGGTAATGCTTGGGTGGCAAAATACATGGTACGCAGTCTAGAATGGCAAAATATCCCCTCCTCCCAAGTTCCCAAGGCTGAAGCTATATTGGTCTTGGGTGGAGGAACTAAATCAGCAACTTGGCCGCGTCCAACGGTAGATTTAAGTGAAGCTGGCGATCGCATTATTTATGCTGCTCAACTCTATTTTCAGAAAAAAGCCCCTATAATTATCCTCAGCGCGGGTCGTATTGACTGGCGTGGTAGTGGTTCTCCAGAATCAGCAGATATGGCAACTATTCTTACATCTATTGGTGTCCCCTCTGAGGTAATTATCCAAGAGCCAGATTCTCTGAATACATATCAAAATGCGGTTAATGTCCGTAAAATATTAGCAGAGCGTCAGATTAAAAAGGTATTATTAATAACCTCTGCAATGCACACTCCACGAGCTTTGAAAATTTTTCACCGTCAAGGTATTGATGTCATTCCCACACCCACGGACTTTCTTGTTAGTCAAGATGATTTACAAGAATTTACTAGCACACCCAAATCTGCTATTCTCAAATTATTACCAGATACTGATAATTTGCACGAATTTACAGTTGCTTTCAAAGAGTATCTGGGTATTTTTATTTATTGGCTACGCGGCTGGATTTAATAATTACCTATCCCCCATTACCTTATGAGTAAAGAATTACCACACATTTTTCCCTCCCCTCAACCCGAAGTTGAGGAAATATTTGCTGTTCATCAAACAGCGCGGGAATTTTATTATGAAGTTAATACCCGTTCTGACTTTAAAAAGCATTGTGAATGGTATTATCTAACCGCAAACCAAAACCGTCAAGACTTAGCTAAGATGCGCGGCGAACTAGATATTATGGCCTGGTTTTGTCGCCGCTAATTGGTGACTTAGATAATTTCTAGTTCAGCATCGCGTAAATGAGCTTTGAATTTTTTACTAAACTGCACCAAAATTGGGAAGTTAGCACTGACAGGTCTCCCATTCCATTGGGTGACAATGGCGGCTACTTCCCCTTCTGTACCCCGGATATCAACGGACTGACCTTTATGTTCAGGATGATGATAAACCACTACTGATTCTTTAACACGCACGCGATCGCCTACTTTCATAGTATCATTTATTTGTATCTAACTTTTGTTTTTCCACAACCATCTCCATAGCTATCTTGGCTGAATTTACTTTTCAGCTATAGATGACTAAGACAAATCCACCATGATTTCATAACAAATCTAATTTTACAACACATTCAGTTATTATTCTCATTTTGAACAAAATTACCCCAGATTTGTATTTGAGTCTGGGTTTTGTCAGTTCTTAACCTGAAATATTTGTAGTGCTTGATAATATAAAGCTTAAATCAAGTTAATTCCTCCTTAGGTATATCATTATCTACGGATGTTTATAGCTAAATTCAGAATATGTAATGTAAGTTATGGTATCCAAATAAATCTATTTTACATTCCTTTACACAGTTTGGTTTTTTCATGCCAACTTACTTAGTCAAGTTTTTCCTTGACATTTGTTACACAGTCCAAAAAACTCTAGGGTGTGATAAAAAACTTTAAATTGATGACTGGTTTGCAATTGTCTTTCTAGTTCGTGGACAGGACATTGATGAATGGGTATGGAAATACCGCATTGTAAGCAAGTTAGGTAATGTTTATCCTGTTGTACTAAGCTATAAATGGCTTCACCATTTGCCAAAGTTCGCGCCTGTACTAAGCCTTCTAGTTTCAGAGCTTCTAGGGAACGGTAAACGGTTGCTAAACCTATACTTTGATGATCGTTACGTAATTCTACGTAAATATCCTGAGCGGAAATGCTGTGTTTAATATTTTTTAACAGGTTTAAAATCCTTTCTTGACTACGGGTGCGAATGTTTCTCATGGGTATTTATAAATTTGTATCTATAGTAGGGGTAATTGATGAATTACCCCTACATTGCTAAATCCTAATTATATTTTCACTCAGTTGCAACATAAAAGTTATAGTATAGTGATCGCAGCTTTTAGCAAAGGCCTCATGCAAAGAAAATATTTAGCTAAAATTTTTGTTACACTGAGAAATTCAGTATTAGATCCCGCCGGTGTGGCTGTACAATCTGGCCTCACACAAATGGGATATGATAATGTGGAACAGGTGAGAATTGGTAAATACATTGAGTTAATTATTGTCGCACCAGATGAAATGAAAGCGCGTCGAGACTTAAATCAAATTTGTTACGAAATGCTATCAAATCCCGTGATTGAAAATTATCGCTTTGATTTGATTGAAGTCGAATCACAAACGGGAGCATTTTGAAATTTTAATTTGGTAATTATTTCACTAATTATTTCACTACTGACCACTGACTAATTATGAAATTCGGTATTTTAGTTTTTCCAGGTTCTAATTGTGATCGTGATGTCGCCTATGTTACCAGAGAATTGCTAGGGCAACCAACTCGTATGATTTGGCACCAAGAAACAGACATTACTGATGTAGATGTGGTAATTGTTCCTGGTGGCTTTAGTTACGGTGATTATTTACGTTGTGGTGCGATTGCTCGCTTCTCTCCAGTTATGCAGCAAGTGATTGCTCATGCACAACAAGGTAAATTTGTCATCGGTATTTGTAACGGGTTTCAAATATTAACTGAGTCTGGTTTGTTACCTGGGGCATTGACGAGAAATCAAGACCTGCACTTCATTTGCGATCGCTCTCCCCTGAAGGTAGAGCGTAATAATTTACCTTGGACTCATGGTTATACGCAAGGAGAAGTGATAACTTTACCCATTGCCCACGGAGAGGGGCGATTTTACAGTGACGAAACCACTTTAGCAGAAATTGAAACCAACGGGCAAGTTTTATTTCGTTATCAAGAAAATCCCAACGGTTCACTTAACAATATTGCGGGGATTTGCAATCTTCAAGGTAATGTATTAGGAATGATGCCACATCCAGAAAGAGCAGCAGATCAAGTCTTAGGTAATAGCGACGGTTTACGCTTATTTCAGGGTTTGTTGGGGAAGGTAGCAGCTTTGGTGTAACAGATACCCGACCTCTCACCGAAGTCGGGGATTTTTCTTGGTATTATGTATTGACTTGACAAGACTTAAAGGTTTATAATTTAATAAGTGTAATTTTGATGGCGAAACCAGGGGGCATAAATGAATAGAATCATCACAAATTCAGACTTAGCTAATGTTGATTATACTGATTTATTGGACAAGATTTTAAAAGTGTTAAAAGAACAGCAAATCTTTACCATTTCTGAGGATAATCAACGGTTACTAATTGATGTTAATCAAGTAGTTAATGAAGTAATTAAATTAAACCCAACTAATCCATTAGGAAACGAAAGAGCAGTACGCGCTGCTACTCTGAATTTTAGTGCCAATTCCCAAGATTTATTTATTGAGAGAATTAAAGAAATTACTGATTATATTCAGCAACATCTAACAGCAGCAATTCAGAAAAATCCAGCAAATCAATTAATAAATAGATTTCAATTTATTCAACAATTACTAACAGATTTACAGACATTTAAAGGACAATATAATAAACATGAAAAAACCAAAGAAACCCTTTTAAACTTTACCTATCCATTTCTTCCTGCGAAAAATCTCCAAAAACAAAGATTAACAGTCAAGAGAACCGAAAATAGTCCAAATAAACAACTATTAAAAGCACATAAAGTCAAAATTTCTGTAGATAAACCTCGTGATTTTTCTGCAACATTATTAACAGGAATCAATAATTATCTTGATGTCAACTTTGCTGATATAAATTCACAAGATAGAGAAGAACTAGAAGATATTATTGACAACTTAGCCAAAAATCCCAACTCAGATATTTACAGTGTACAAAATCTAGTCAACCAAGAAACATTAGGGAAATTAAAAAAATTAGCTAAAATTAAATATTTAGAATTTCTCCTAGAAAATATTGATGAAAATGCTAGTGATGACAACTTTAAAGGTAAGATATATTTACAGGATTTAATTAGAAGACTGTACTTATTAGAAGACTATATTAACGATAGTAATAAAGCAGATGGAGAATATGAAGTTAATTATGCAGGAAAATCAGTTAATTATCAAAGTATGTTTTCTCGCAGTGAAGCGTATGATATATTACCAATTATTCCCAAGATTGAAGGTTTTTTAGGAGAAACAGAAGATCCTGGTAAAGAGAAAATAGAATTTACCTTTGGGTTAAAGTTGAAATTTGATGGTAAAGTACAAACTTATGGTGGTAGAACAGTTTTTGATTATAACCTGAATCTTTTAAATCCTAAAGAACATCAACAAGCAGTTGGGAATGAATCAGAAAACAGCGGTTTTGCGTATCAAGTCCTGAAGATTGCATTTTTATATTATTTCATATTTGCATCTCGTCAAGATCCTACCGCAGTAGATTATGATCCTCGAAAAGAATTAGAATATGATCCTTTAGCAAAAGTAAATATTATCTTATCAACTTTACAAGGTAATGATGAAGAAGCAAAAAAGAAATTATTAATAAATTTGCGTAAAGGATTTAATGATTATAAAATTCAACATAAAATTGATGTTCTCAAAAAAGTTCTCAGGAATTTAATTAAACGAGAAACTTCATTTCCCAGTGGAAACTATCCTGTACATATTTCCGTAAAAAACAGTATTTTAGAAAATGACATTGATAGGATCAATGACAGAGAAACAATATTTAAAGAAGCATTGAGAAAAAACTTTAAAGACTGTTTAAAATATATCAATGTAGGAAATGCAACCACACAAGCCAACTTACTTATTACACTTCGCGCAAATATCAATATTAGTGAACTTCATTTTTTAGAAACAGAAGATAAAGAAACATTCACAATGGAATATGATATTCCTCGATCTGTGAAAGTTTTACCAGCGATATTTTTAGGGATGCAAGATAAAAGATGTCAAGATTTTTATAACAAAAACTTACAACATCGTAAACTACTAATTTTTCCCCATCGTTTGGAAACTGAAAAACTAGAAAATCATCAACAAATAATTTACAAAATTACCTACAGTTTACTAGCGTATATTTGTCTTCATGTCATTTTAGAAAAACAAACTAAGATATTTATTCCTTTGTTAAGAATACATCTCAAACAAAAAACAGATGAAAATGTGATTATTGAGAAATTTATAGTTTCCTTAACTAAGGTATTATCCCACTTATTTAATGATGGATATCGCAGTAATGAACAGGGAATAGTAATTACTGATAGTCAAAAGCAAATTAACTTTAAAATTCCTAATGTTCTCAGTTCATTATATTCAGTTATTCCCAAAAAATTCATTTTCTCTTCAACTGATAACTGTTCATTTAAGGAACTAGATAAACTTGCAATTATCATAGTTTCCAGTCGAGAAAGTGATAGTAAATGGGGAATAAAAGAGAAAAAATCTAATTTAATGGGAGAAATTCTTACCTTACAAATGGAAGCTAAAAGTGTAAGATTTCAACTTTTTAAAACCTTTTCAGAAAATTTTAATGATCATGAAAATATGTTTGAATATCCTACCGTAATAGTTGATAATGTCAACAAACTTTATCAAAAAGGGTACAGACATTTTGTTTATATAGCAAAAGTTCCCTATAGCAGTACATTACATATTACCCAAACTGTCAAAGATGAAGAATTATTTTTCATGTCCAAAAATGTGATTACCGCATTCATAAAAGACAAA
This sequence comes from Anabaena sp. FACHB-1391, assembly GCF_014696755.1. Taxonomy (NCBI): domain Bacteria; kingdom Bacillati; phylum Cyanobacteriota; class Cyanophyceae; order Nostocales; family Nostocaceae; genus Anabaena; species Anabaena sp. FACHB-1391. Next base: position 12,083 of record NZ_JACJQS010000008.1, read on the forward strand.
CCTGATATTAAAATTTATCCCATGTTTTTTGAAAAATACTATGTTGTGAAAATGAAAAGTAAGGTAACATCTACATCATTATATATTCAAGATACCCTAGAACTGACTAGTTTAGAAGAGGATAGAAATAAACAATCTGTGATATTTTTTAATTTGTTTAATGGTTTACAAGTTGCGAATGATGTAAATTATCATGGAGTGATGTCTTATGCGACATTATTAAATATGTATGATGGGATTTTAGATGATGAAGATATCAGAAAGGGATTAATCTATGATGACGATAATAATAATCAATTAAAAAATGAAATTTTGCAATGTTTAACTTTATTTCATTTTTCTCGCTATGAAAAATCAGGTACTATTCAATTAAAATTAGATCCTTATCAAAATTTAATTGGGGATGAATCAGTAAGTCAAGCTGCGTTATTTTCCCATACTAGTAATAGAGGAAATTTTAACTCCCTGGCATTTTTAACTCACATTAAGGAAATATTAAATAAACCAAATGAATAAAAAAGCGTAATGTACACAATTATTGACCAAAGGTAAAATCATGACAGCAAAAATAGGAGATAATTTAGGAAGGTTATTTGAAGTAGGATTTAATATTGGTATTTTATCCTATATTCAACAAAATAATATTTATCATCATTTTGGTAATTTATACCGTGAAGAATTAGAACATCTGAAATTTTCTCAAATCAAAAAACTTATTACTAATAAAGTTGTTAATGAAATATCACGAAAAATAGCAGAAAATTGGTGTCAATTTTTCCTCCAAAAAGGGTTTTTATGTGGTTTAAACTTTTTTAGGGAATATCTGAAATCTCTGGGATGTGATGAAAAGCAGAAATTCAAAAATTTAGAAATTTTATATTATCAATGTTGCTTTAATGGTGATAATAGTATTGGTACTCATCAAGTTAGTGATCAACAATGGTTTAAAAATGTTCTGTCTCAATTTGGAAATTTAGAAATTACTGCTAAGGATATCAATTTCTATAAAGAAAAAGGTGAATTTCTAAATGCTGATACTTTAGTTTTCTTAAAATATAAACGTCAATATCGGGTTTTATGTCTTGACTTATCAGTATTTTCTATTCACACAGATGAAGATATGGAAGATATTGACTATGTGCAAATTATTCGAGAATTATTACTCAGAGATGTGAATTATATTCGTTTTAAAAGTGTATTTTCTAATTTACGCATTGATACAGAATCTTTAAATCTTGATTTTTCTCCCAGTTTAAAAGAGTATTTTACTGCTTTTAAATACCATGATAAAGAAAGTGCGAAATTAATTCAAGCTGCTGGTTATATTTATAGTTTTTGTCAATTTCTTCAAGAAAATACGATAATTCCAGATATATCCAGATTAGTATGTAATGCTGTAGGATATAGCGATCGCTCATTTAATACTATCTCAATTACAGCACAAAACCTGCAAATTTTTCAAACTTGTTATCAAATCTATACAAAAGAAAATAGAACAGAAGAACTTATTTCCGCACGTCGTCGAGTTTTAGATAAAATTAAACGTAACGCTTTCTATAGTTTTCAGGAAGGAAGACAACTAGTTAAATCACTTTTAGAAATTACTCCCGATAAAATTAACATTTTACCACCACATACAGAAACAATCACAGATTTTTATAACTCCGTTGCTAAGGTACCTCCAGAACTAATTACTAGTTTAAATTTAACCGAAAATTGCAACTTTAGACAAGCACATAACCAACTAATTAAAAAGTATTTACTTTCCGAAAATACCTACATCTTCCTCACAGGAAACCCAGGAATTGGAAAAACCACCGCAATAGTAGATTTTCTCAAACAACATCAAGATGATGGTTTTTTATTATTCTATGTCAGTCCTCGGAAACAAGTCAATTTAGATATTATTGAAAAATTCAAAGATAAACACACAGGAAAATTAGCTGATGATAGAATTTTTGCTATTAACAGTGATAGTAATTTGATTAAAGATAATTCTGGTGAATATTCTGTATCATATACATCTAATATCCACGAAAATGATTTTACTTTAGGGACAGTTCATTTTCTCAACATGGAAAATATTCAAAGAACCTCAAAACGAAAAAATAGACTAGAACATATTACCGATGATACCTTTCAAGATATTGGACAAAAAACTAAAGGAGTTTTAAATAGTGTTTGTGAAGGTTTATATTATCTAATTAAGAGTGAAAAACATAATCAAATTATTGCAACTGCTTCTACTCAGTCCTTGAAAAAAACCGACTATGGAGATACTTTAAAACATTTAGAAAAAATCTTTCGTGACGCATATAACAGTAAAAATAATACGGTTTTTCCTGAGAAAATGCAGAATATTTCTCGTCGGATGAAACATCTATTTATTATGATAGATGAAATTACTGGGGATGAAGGAGGAGTAGAATTTTTAGCAGGCATTCACAAAATAGTTAAAGACTATAAACTCACACATCCTGAAAATGGTTTCAATACTAAAATCATTGTTGCTGATGCTTCTATTGTGGATAAAAATGTGATTTGTCAACATTTAGAAGACAGTACCCCCGAACCAAATAAAATCTTTTTTCGCAAAACAGAGTCAAATATTCAACCTTTATCTGTGGAGTCTTTTACATTTAATAATTTACCATCTATCATCATTAATACTAATACCTATCCTGCAAAAAGTTTAACTATCAATTATCAAATCATTATTGAATCTCGTAAATTTATCAATAAAACCAAACTCAAAGATAAATCTCCGTTAGAGGAAAAAGTCAAAGAACAAATTATTAAAGATATTGAAACTTTATTCCGAAATTCTGAAATAGAACAAATTATAGTTTACATCCAAAATAAACCCAAATTAGCGGAAATAATTGATAAAATTCAACAAAAATTAAAACCAGAGAACTTTGTTAAAAATACCCATTATTTAGAAATACACGCGAATATTTCTGAACAAGAAAAACAGGAAATTAAACAATATCAAGAAAAAGTCAAAGTTGTATTTATGACTGCTTCAGGAAGTCGTGGTTTATCATTTCCTAAAGCAACCCACATTTTAGTAGAAATTCCTAAGTTTGAAATTGAAAAAAACCTCATGGAAATTATTCAAGTTATGTACCGAGGACGGGGAAATGATATCATAGACAATCAAGATAAATATCTAAATTTCTATTTAGCTGAACGTGCAACTTATCATGAAGATGAACCGCAAATTTCTGTACAAGAAAGTGCTTTAAGTTTATTAAATATTCTCTTAATTCTCAAAGCATCTATGATGACGAGAATCCAAGGTTATGGTATGATTGGAAGAAAAGAATATATTTTAATTCCTATTGGGGGAAAGTCGGTTTTTGCTGCGGGAGAAAGTTTTTCTAGTCAAATTGAAAATCTCATTTCTCAACTGAAAAAGGAATATCAAAGAAATAAAAGTCATGTATCTTTAAAACAAGCATATACCAGTTTAGAATCATTAATGAAAGATGGTGATTTTGTAGTAGAAAAAAATACAGAAGCAAGTTATTTAACTATTAGGGAAAGTTTTAATAACAACTTTTTAGAACTTGCAAAAACTTTTGATAAATTACTAGATTTTAAACCTTTGGAATTAGGTTATATTAGTGGAGGTTTATTAATAGTACCTACTAAAGACATTGAAGAGTATTATCAAATGCGGTTATTAGATATTGAGAAATATGCTAATTCTCAATTATGGGAAAATTTGCAAAATATTAGTAGAAGTAAGATTTATCCCGAAAGTTTGACTTATGCAGTGAGAGATGCTATAGAATTAGTAGCAAGATTGAGAAATGCACCTCCAAAAACTCAGAATTTCGTTCAGAAAAGTCAACATCATGATCAATATTATGCTTTACCATTATTTGCGTTTATTAGTGGTAAAGTGATGAAAGAATATTTTGAAAACGAAACTCAAGAACCAGAAGATCAACGTTTTAAAGATATTTTATCTACCTATGTTCGCTTATTATATCCTGTGGGAAACATTTTACCAATAGGTCATAATTATCAAGAATTTCCATTTGTTGTGTTTAGAAGTTATAGTTTACAAGAAATCAGAAATAAAGTTTTTACAGAAAAGTACCTGTTAAATTCCCATGAATTAAACGTTCTTAATTTAATTCTTTCCCTCTAACCTCAATTAATCAAGAAAATAGTTTCACGGTTTAAGAGTAAGAAGTATTGACAAGCATCGAAAAATCTGGTATGCTAGATACCGACGAGGAAGAACTATCCTCGTTGTATAAGCACGACAAAACTGGACAAGACGAATTAGGAACTGCTCTCGGTGTCTCCGCGAGAGAAAAAATGATTAAACAATAAACTCATCGTAAACAACGAATGGCTTCCAACATCCCCCTCGCTTTATTCAGAGTTTCCTCATATTCCCTTTCCGGTTCTGAGTCAGCTACCAAACCCGCACCCGCTTGGACAGTTACAGTCTGATTATGTAATACCATAGTTCTAATAGCGATCGCAGTATTCAATTGTCCTTCAAAATCATAATAGCCATATACACCAGAATATACACCTCTGCGACTCGGTTCTAACTGATTAATAATTTCCATAGCGCGGATTTTGGGCGCACCGCTGACAGTTCCCGCAGGAAAACACGCTTTAAGTAAATCCCAGGCGGTTTTACCAGGTGCTAACTTACCCACCACATTACTGACAATGTGCATCACATGAGAGTAGCGTTCAATGATCATTAATTCATCAACTTTCACACTACCGCTGCTGCATACCCGCCCTAAATCATTGCGTCCTAAATCTATTAACATCACGTGTTCGGCGATTTCCTTGGGGTCTTGAAGTAAATCTTCCGCAAAGGTCGCATCTTCTTGGCTATTCTTCCCTCTAGGTCGAGTTCCCGCAATGGGTCGCACTGTAGCGATAATTTCTCCTTGATCATCGCGTTCAGCTTTCACCATGATTTCGGGACTAGAACCGATAATTTGCCAGTTCTGGAAGTTAAAATAGGCCATGTAAGGTGAGGGATTGATTTGACGTAAAGAACGATACAAAGCAAAGGGATCACCTGTATATTCTGTGGATAAGCGTTGAGAAATGACTACTTGAAAAATATCACCAGCTTTAATATATGCTTTCGCTTTTTCCACACTAGCGCAAAATTCTGGGCGGGTAAAGTTACTGCTATATTCCTCTATTCCCCCTTTACCCCTGTTTCTAGGTGCTGTCCAGGATAATTTGGTCTTTTCAGGTGATAGAGGTAAAGATAGCTTTCTGACCATTTCCTGAATGCGATCGCTCGCCTCTTGATATGCTACCTTTACATCAATTGAATTACGTAAATCTGCGTAGGCGATCGCCCAAATTTTCCGTTTTACCTGGTCAAAAATCAATAACTGATCGACCTGCATCCATAATCCATCAGGGATATTTCGCTCATCTTGGGCATGAATTGGTACACGCTGCTCAATCCAATTTATTAATTCATAACCCCAAAACCCAAATAAACCGCCAATTCCTGAAGGTAGCTCCGGTAATTTTACTGGTTGATAAGGTGCTAAACATTCAGATAAAACTGCAAACGGATCACCTATAAAAACTTGTTGAGAACCATCTCGATGTATTTGCGTAGTTTGATCACCCCTTGCTTCCAAAATCCACAAAGGATCACAACCCAATAAACTATAACGTCCTAACTTTTCCCCACCTTCCACCGATTCCAGCAAAAAGCTATAAGGTTGATCCGCACATACTTTATACCAAGCAGATACAGGCGTATCTAAGTCGGCTATCCATTCCTGATACAAGGGGACAAAATTACCTTGGCTAGTAAGCTTCTGAAACTGCTCGAAATCGGGGAATATCATAAATAAATAATTAGAAATTAACAATTAAAAATTCGCCAACAAGTTTTTTGTCATGGGTAAGGGGGCAAAGTTTTCTCCCCATTACCCATTACCTATCACCTACTCACGATTAAACATCGTGAGTAGCTTTACCGCTGAACTTGATTTGTGCGGGATTGGGGTTTTGACCGATTCTGCGGGGTACGTGACGAACCATAGAACGTCCAGCATTTACCTTTTCAGGGAAGACACCATCAGCAGGGTGAATCATAGTGGTTTCGCCACTTGGTAAAATGCGGTAAACCTTGTAATCGGTGATTTTGAACTTGCGAAGTTGCGCGCCTAAAGCAATACCGTACTCTTTGCGAGCAATGTAAAGTAGGTTTTCGCCTTTAACCATCTTAGCCGCGCCACCAGTGGGCATTTCAAACACTTGCTCTTTGGGGCTAGTCCAGGTGATAGCGTACTTTTCTTCTACTTCGGCTTTTGTGAGTAGACCACCAGTGCTGCCACCAAAGATTGGGGTTTTGCCAGTCAGAGTTGCCATAATCTATCTCTTGTAGGTTTTTAGGGCATACTAACATCGGATCTCGACTTATGTTGCGATCGCGTTATAGACTGTAACAGTTTTTAGTAATTAGCAATTAATTCAGTGGATAACTTATTTGCCTCTTACCTCTTCCCTAGCTACCCTGGACAATGGGAATTGTAAAATGTAAGTGACTACCTTGGTCTTTACCTGCGGACTGAGCCCAAATTTTTCCGCCCCAGCCATTGACAATTTGCCGACAAATTGCTAAACCCAATCCAGTTCCACCTGTCGTCCGCCGCAATGCCCCTTCCTCCTGGTAAAAGCGGTCAAAAACGATTTCTAGACAATTTGGTTCAATTCCCCTCCCTGTATCCGATATGATGACTTCTAGAGTCTCCTGAACACTGCTAATGGCTTTAATAGTAATCTTCCCTGAAACCGGAGTAAATTTACAAGCATTATCTATAAGTTTGGCTAATACTTCCACCAACCAATCACCATCAGCCCTCACTAAAGGTAAGTTTTGGGGAATTTGGATTTTAATTTGCGGTAGCTGTTCTTGGTTAGAGCGCGTCCGTAAGCGACTCAGTGCTAAATCTACACATTCTTGGATGGTTAATGATTCAGGATGCCATTCTACTCGGCCACTTTCTAAGTTAGAAAGGGTTAAAAAGTCTTGTACCAGTTTCCGCATTCTTTCTGAATCAGAAAGTGCTGTATTCAACATCACTTGTTGCAATTCCCGAGGCATATCTGGTTCTGTTGCCAAGCTTTCTAAACAAACTTGAATGGTAGATAGAGGGGTGCGAAGTTCATGGCCAGTAATAGCAATTAAATTTCTCCGGGTTCGGTCTAAAGCTTCTAGTTGTTGGTTGAGTTCTTCTAAATTGGCAAAAGATTCCGCTTGAATCAACGCTGCACCAATTTGAGTCGCTATGGCTTGTACTAAGTCTACTTCCCCTGATTGCCACTCATGGGCAGGAAAATAGCAATGATGTAACTCCACAATTCCCAAAAGTCGTCCTTGATATAATACAGGTTCTATTAACCAAGAACGCACCCCAAAGCGCCGGACAATTTTGGATAAAGTCGGTGATTTCTTGACTTGACTATCTGTTTGCGTATCAACTACACATACTCCCTCCCCCCGCTTTACTATCTGCTGAAATAGAGGATTATGTTGTAACTCCCAACTTTGCCCCAGTACAGATGTGACATCAGAATTTAAAAATTCATGTTCAATTACGGCTTTACCATCTGTGGATTGAGCTCGATAAATTAGACACCGACAGGTTTGTAAGTGTTGACCCAACTCTTGAGCCGCAGCTTCGAGAATTTCCCGTGGATCAAGCGATCGCCTAATTGCTGTACTAATGGAATTTACTAACCTTTCTTTCCGAGCTTGAGCCGCAATTGAACGGTAAGCTTTATGTAGTTTATACTGACTAGCTTGCAGATATGTTACCAACCTTTGCACAAAGGGATCTGTATCAATATCACAAGCATATTCATGGCTAGAATTAACTCCTGACTTGTTTATTAATTCACCAATTCCAAACCGCTGCTTAACTTTATCAACCTTTACCGCTAAATCCGGCCGATAAACCTTAATTCTATCTAATAACAATTGGGCAGCCTTTAGACACGCTCCTTTTTCCGATGTCCAAATTCCCTCAAATCTTCGCGCTGTATCCATATCCAAACTAGGAGTCATCTCTGGGATATGTTGATTTTTGGACAGAGAACCAAGACTTTCACGGCAGATCAAACAGCTAGAATAGTTATCAGCAACTACTACTAAATGCCATTCTTGAGTTAACCCATCATCAGGCTCAAAAGCTATTTTTTCATAGTCATCAGCAGCTTGAGCAAACTCGGTCTCTGGTGCAGATAATACATATATTTGATTACTTTTTTCCCCAAGTCGTTGATAACGATGGGCTTCTTGACGATAGAATCGCTCTTTCTGGAAACTAGCAATGATCAAGGGTTGGTCTAAATTAGCTGCCAAAACCTGATCTTCTATGGCATGGGAGAGCGCCGTTAGTGAAGCCTTAAAATATAACTGGGGTCGCAGATAGGGAAGTGACTTGAGTAAATCACTCAGTATGGAAGTCGAAATGCTCATGAATATATTTAAACGCCCAATCTAGACAAGATTCACGTTACTGGTCAGTGGTCAGTGGTCAGTGGTCAGTGATCATTGGTTAATTAATACCAAAAATGCTAAAATCCTCAAAACAGGCGATCGCGCAAGCAGTTCGCTTTTTGAGTTCCCAACTTGCGGACACCATTTGAAATATAACATAGTCTGTATTAAATCCCCCCTCTATTTCACAATCAAGGGGGTGATTAAGTGGGATTAAGCCGTAAAATACTTCGCTGCTGGGTGATAAGCAATAATCGCCGTTGTAGACTGTTCAGGATAAAGTTGTTCACTTTCATCCATGTACATCTTCATTCTCTCAACCTCCAACAACCGTAACTGCTTAAACTGGTCCTGAATATTCGGACAAGCCGGATAGCCGAAACTATACCGAGAACCTTGATAACGCTGCGCCAGAATATCCCGAATATTATCCGGTTCAGAATCACCAAAACCCAACTCCCGGCGGATTCTAGCGTGAGTCCATTCGGCTAAAGCCTCCGCCACCTGCACGGCAATACCATGAAAATACAAATAATCAGTATATTGATTATTAGCAAACAGCTTTTGAGCAAATTCCGTGGCCACTTCTCCCACAGTCACCGCTTGCATAGGGAAAACATCCACAATTCCCAACTCCTTTGGTGCAAAGAAATCTGCAATACATAACCTATTCAAAGACTTCTGACGCGGAAACTCAAAACTAACTCTTACCTCCGTGTCCTCTGTGCCTCGGTGGTTTGTCGTTTCATAAATCAATAAACTATTCCCCACAGACTGACAAGGAAAATACCCATAAATCACGTGAGGGTGCAATAAATTTTCCTCAATAATTCGCCGTTTCCACTCCTCTAAAACCGGGTAAACTTTATCAGCTAAAAACCCTTGATATTCTTCCTTAGATTGTTCCTTGGGTTTACGGAATTGCCATTGTCCAGCCACCAAAGCTTGCAAATCCAAATACCAAAATAATTCCTCCACAGAAATATCATCAGGTTGTAAAAACTGCGTTCCCCAAAAAGGTGGTTGAGGACGTGCAATATCTACAGCCACAAAATCAGAACGCCGCGTATCAACCTCTTTTTTAATGTCAGTATTATCTATTGTGGGGTGGGAATTTTGCCCACCTTTTTCCTCAACTGATTCATGTCCATTTTCCGCAGCTTCATCCAAAAACCCTTGTAAATCATCCCAATTGCCTCCTATTTTGGCCGGCATTAATTTATCCATAAAATGCAAATCAGAAAAGGCATCCTTACCGTAAATAACCTTACCTTGGTAAGTATTTTGGCAATCTTGATAAACAAACTTAGGAGTTAAAGCCGCACCACCTAAAATCACGGGAACAGTAATACCCTTTTCATTGAAAGTCTGTAAATTCTCCTTCATAAAAGCGGTGGATTTTACTAATAATCCACTCATGGCAATACAATCAGGTTGATACTGTTCGTAAGCTTGAATGATGTTTTCTACAGATTGCTTAATGCCCAGGTTAATCACTTTATAACCATTGTTAGATAAAATGATATCCACCAGGTTTTTACCAATATCATGTACATCACCTTTGACAGTAGCAATTACAAAAGTTCCTTTGGCATTATTACCAGATTCCGACTTTTCCATAAACGGTTCTAAATAAGCAACCGCAGCTTTCATGGTTTCCGCTGATTGTAACACAAAAGGTAATTGCATTTGTCCAGAACCGAACAATTCCCCCACAACTTTCATCCCGTCTAATAAGAAAGTATTGATGATTTCTAGGGGAGGATATTGTTCTAAAGCTTTTGTCAATTGGGTTTCTAAACCAATGCGTTCACCGTCAATAATATGCCGTTTCAAACGTTCTTCAATTGGTAAATTTTCATCAATTCCAGTATTACGTTTAGTTTTGACTCCTGCAAAAATTGTTGTTAATTCTCCTAAAGGATCATAAACGCAGACATTACCATCAAATCTGCGTTCATCGTAAATTAACTGTCGACAAACTTCTTGATGTTGAGGTTCGATTTTAGTAAGTGGTAAAATTTTACTCGCGCTGACAATTGCTGCATCCATGCCCGCATTCATAGCTTCATGCAAAAACATGGAATTTAGTACCATCCGCGCTGCTGGATTTAAGCCAAAGGAAATATTAGAAACACCCAACACGACATGACTCCCGGGCAATTCTTGGCGAATACGACGAATTGATTCTATTGTCGCCTTACCATTTTCCCGATCTTCTTCAATGCCAGTAGAAATAGGTAGAGCTAAAGTATCAAAGAATATTTCTGTAGGAGCAATACCATATTCTACAGCTTGACGGTAAGCACGTTGGGCAATTTGAAATTTTTTGTCCGCAGTCCGGGCCATGCCATCTTCATCAATTGTCCCAATAATTACACCAGCACCGTATTTTTTAGCTAATTCTAGGACTTTCAAAAATCGTGGTTCACCATCTTCGTAATTAGTAGAATTGAGCAAACACTTACCACCAGCGACTTTTAACCCCGCCTCCATTTTTTCCCACTCGGTGGAATCAAGCATTAAAGGTAGTGTAACATTATTAACTATTCTAGAAACCAACTCGTGCATATCACGCACGCCGTCCCGTCCCACATAGTCAACGTTAACATCTAGGATATGTGCGCCTTCTTTGACTTGACTCCGCGCCATTGATACTAAACCATCCCAGTCTTCGGTATTCAGTAAATCACGGCATTTTTTAGAACCACTGGCGTTGAGACGTTCACCAATAATCAAGAAAGAATTATCTTGGTTGTAGGCTTGAGTAGTATAAATTGATGCCACTGCTGGTTCTAAACTCGGCTGTCTAACTTTCGGTTTTAACTCCTTGGCAATTTCCGCCAATTGTTGAATGTGTGCTGGCCGTGTCCCACAGCAACCCCCAATCACTTGGACACCTAAGTCTTCGATAAAGTGCATCAACGACATCCGTAATTCAACGGGTGTTAATCTGTAATGTGCTTGACCACCAACGTTTTCCGGTAAACCCGCATTGGGAATACAAGAAACTACGAATGGGGAATGTTCTGATAAATACTTGATATGTGGTTTCATCAAGTCAGGACCAGTGGCGCAATTTAAGCCCAGAATATCAATGGGGTAAGGTTCTAAAATTGTGAGAACAGCGTTGATTTCTGTACCTACTAGCATTGTCCCCATGCTTTCCATGGTGACAGACACCATTAATGGTCTTCTTTCCCCTTTTTTACCAAAAACTTCCTCAATTCCATTCAATGCAGCTTTAATTTGCAGCACGTCTTGGCAGGTTTCTACCAGGAATAAATCCACACCACCATCAAACAGGGCTTCTGCGTGTTCTGCAAAAGAGGCTTTCATTGTGTCAAAATCAATATGTCCCAAGGTGGGGAGTTTGGTTGTAGGTCCAATAGAACCAGCGACAAATCTAGGTTTTTCGGGGGTGGAAAATTCCGCAGCGACGCTTTTGGCTAGTTCTGCGGCGGTTTTGGTCAGATAATAAGCCTGGTCTGCTAGGTCGTATTCTGCTAGGACTATGGACATAGAACCAAAGGTATCAGTTTCAATGACATCAGCACCAGCCGCCAGAAAATCACGGTGAACTTTGGCGACGGCTTCCGGCTTACTATGAACTAGGTATTCGTTACAACCTTCATATTGCGCACCTCCAAAGTCTTCAGCCGTGAGGTTCTGACTTTGTAGGTTTGTTCCCATAGCACCGTCAAAAACGATAACGGGACGTTCTGGACTATGTAGATGTTTGAGAAAGGGATGGGTCATAATTGTGTTAAAAAAATAGTGTTGGTTTTGTTATCTTAGACTTATTTTATGATCTTCTCAGATTTTGATGGCTATGTTTCGCGCAAAGGCGCAACTAAGCAAAGGCGCAAAACTACCAGAAGTGATATTAGCTATATTATCAGTATTGAAAAATATGAAATTTAGAGATTGGGCGACTAGAGTTTTACTGATTTTTCTTATGTTGGCTGCGTTAATTTTGGCACTATTTATTGGTGGTGCAAGAAATCCACAAGATCAGACAAATTCACGAAATTCGACAGACAAATCCTGGAATCAATATCTACCACCGCAGTTACAGTCAGTATTAAATATTAGGGAAAGGAAAAGAACACCATCTCCAGTCAACAATCATCAAATTAATCTTGTATACACAACTACTAATGAATTTAGCGAATATAAACCGGATCTTAGACAGTTTAAGGTTGATCCTAGCAATTATGGCGATCGCTATACCGCAGATATTCATGGTCTACCTCTCAATAATCAAGCTATTATAGTCCTTCATGAAACCAGTAATTCAACTTCTAGCGCCATTAATTTTTTTCAAACTCCTCATGATGATGAAAGTGTTCAAGCTAGTTATCACGCTATAATTACTTTACAAGGAACGGTTGTTTATTTAGTTCCTCCAGAAAAACGCGCTTTTGGGGCTGGTAATTCAGTATTTAAAGGTGTTAATGGCGTGGAAACTGTCCAAACTAATCCTAGTTTACCACCATCTGTGAATAATTTTGCTTATCATGTCTCTCTAGAAACCCCTCCTGATGCTTGGGGGAAGAATAATATCGATCAACATAGCGGTTATACTGAGGCTCAATATGATTCTTTGGCTTGGTTAATTGCTCAAAGTCAAGTTCCAGATGATAGAATTACTACTCATCGTGCTGTAGATGTGGCAGGTAAAAAAGTTGATCCTTTAAGTTTTGATAGTGATAAGTTTTTTAAAAAATTACATTCTTTTCGCCAATTAAAAACTTTTAACAATGCGAAAAATAACGTTATTGAGTAAAAACATAAATTTTTCTCCCTCAAAGGCACGAATTCACCACGAATAAGAGTGTAAAGCATAATTTTCTGATTTTTATACTTCAATATGGCTATGATCAGATAGATTATCAGCAGCATTCAAAAAATTAACGATTTATTAATTGTTGTTAAAGACTGCTGTAAAGATTAACTATATTGTAACTATTACAATTCTTCTGTATCGCAATCAAGAAAGATTGTTGACTACTCTCAAAATTTTGGTAAAACCCAAAAATCTTTCGGAATTTACTACAGAAGTATTCTTACAAAAACTAAAAAGACTAAATATTAATCTTGTTTTATTATCAGATATTTTTAAAACATCGCAATAATAAACAGAAGCACTGAATAATAATACATAAAAGCAATTATACATCGTACTTACAAAACATTACAAAAATAAAATCATAAAACTATTGACTTATAATTGAATATATGTTATAATAAAGTTGGCAACAAAAAACTATTTTAAATTTTAGCTAAATAGTAGAGCGTGTTAACGTTAGCGTAATGCACTTAAATAGTAAAGTGTGTTATGACTAGTTTTTAATCTTTCAAACTCCCAAATTATTTTATAGCAATAACACACTTTACTTAATATTTACTATTTAGTTCTGACTTACGCACGAGTTACAGAATAAACTAACCACTCCAAACACAAAAAACACAAAAAAATAAGGGTTTGAGGAATATTTTGCGTAAGTCATGAGTTATAAATAGCCTAAAAGTAAAATATTTATCAATAAATAATATTCAGTCAAGAAAATTATGCAAAAATAAATAAACGTTTTACAAAAAAATCAGAATATAATGCTGAACTATTATCATTAAATCAAAAAAGATTGCAACAACAAACAAAAGCATCAGATCACAATACATAAAGACAAATTAGTGAACAAAAAATAATTATATAAAAAATATAAATAAAAGATTGTCAAAATAAACATCGTATAGTAGACTAATAGAATTATTTATAACAACAAAATTAATATGCCAGCCCCAGATACAACCCGTCGGATTACACCTAACACAATTCAGCAAGATATAGACTCCTATAATGGACTCACAGCCGTTATTGGTTATGCCACTGGTCGCGTAGAAGCTACACCAGAAGCATTACAGAAAGCATACACAGAAATGGTAACAAAACAACAAGAAGAAACTGAAAAACAAGCATTATTTAAAGCCGCCGCAGATGCAGCAAAACAAGCAGAATGGGAGTTCCATAAAGCCGTTTTAGCTATGAAAGAAGCAGTAAAAGGTCAATTTGGGTCAGATAGTGATGCAGCCCAAGCAGTAGGCTTTAAAAAAAAATCAGAAAGGAAACGCCCCACCAAAAAGAAAATGGATTAAATGAACCACAAAGACGCAAAGGACGCAAAGGAAGAAAAAAGAACAAAGATATGGGTAAGATATAAAACACAATTTTATCTCTGCTCCTCTGCGTCTCTGCGTGAGAAAAAACTAAATCTTATATATCTGAAGATGCTTCTATTAACTTCATAGTGTTTTGAGTCGCTGTCACCTTCACAGGCTGTTTTTTATGAAAAGTTAAACCAGTTTCACCCATATCAATCAAGATGGTATCACCAGAAATAAAAGTATTCTCCAGTAATTTGGTGGCTAGAGGATTTTCGACCTCTCGTTGAATTGACCGTTTTAACGGACGTGCGCCATAAACCGGATCATAGCCAGCTTCTACAAGATGATCACAAGCGGCTTGTGATATCTCAAAGGAGATTTTTTGTTCTTTAAGTAGATTTTCCACCCGTTTGAGTTGAATACGGATAATATGACCCATCTCTGAACGATTAAGAGTATGAAAGAGAATAATGTCATCAACGCGGTTCAGAAATTCAGGACGGAAGTGACTTCGCAAACTTTCCATGACTTTATTCCGCATTAAATCATACTTGGAATCATCGCCGGAGACATCTAAAATATGTTCACTCCCAATGTTGCTAGTCATGACTATGACAGTATTTCGGAAATCTACAGCCCGTCCTTGGGAATCAGTAACTCTACCATCATCCAAGACTTGCAATAAAATATTAAATACATCGGGATGAGCTTTTTCCACCTCATCTAACAACACCACCGAATAAGGATGTCTGCGAATGGCTTCAGAAAGTTGTCCCCCTTCTTCATAACCAACGTATCCTGGAGGCGCACCGACTAAACGAGAAACTGAGTGTTTTTCCATGTATTCGGACATATCCAAACGCACCAAAGCATCCTCTGAATCAAAGAGAAATTGAGCTAAAGCGCGAGCCAGTTCAGTTTTACCCACGCCAGTTGGTCCCATAAACAAAAATGACCCAATGGGTCGAGAGGGATCTTTCATCCCAGCGCGGGCGCGACGAATCGCCGCAGAGACGGCGGAAACAGCTTCTTCTTGACCGATTACCCTTTCATGTAAATGACTTTCTAGTTTGAGTAACTTTTGTCTTTCCGATTCTAAAAGCCGATTTACGGGGATTCCTGTCCATTTTGCCACAATTTCGGCAATATCGGCTTCTGTGACTTGTTCCCGCAGCAGAGTAGAACCTTGGGTTTGAATTTCCGATAGTTGGGTTTCTTTGCTTTCCCGTTCCCTTTGTACGCCCTCTAATTTACCATACTTGAGTTGAGCGGCTTTATTTAAATCATAATCTCGTTCTGCTTGTTCAATTTGTACCCTTAGCGTATCCTCTTCTTTTTTCAAAACGCTAATAGCTTCTAATAACTGCTTTTCTCCTTGCCATTGTTGATTAAATACTTCCTGTTTAACTGTTAAACTGGCAATTTCTGCCTGAATTCGTTCTAGTCGTTCTCTAGTTGGGGAAATACTCTGTTCTTCTCTCGATAATGACAGCTTTTCCATTTCTAGCTGCATTAATCTTCTATCAATGGTTTCTAATTCCGCAGGTTTAGAAGTAATCTCCATTTTTAATTTCGCTGCTGCTTCGTCAACTAAGTCTATGGCTTTGTCTGGTAGAAATCTATCCGCAATATAACGCGCTGATAAAGTTGCAGCAGCCACTAAAGCAGAATCGGAAATTTTGACATTATGATGCACTTCATAACGCTCTTTTAAACCCCGCAAAATGGAAATTGTGTTTTCTACTGTTGGTTGATCTACATATACCTGTTGAAATCTTCTTTCTAATGCTGCATCTTTTTCAATAAATTTGCGATATTCATCTAAGGTAGTTGCACCAATACAACGCAATTCACCACGGGCTAACATGGGTTTAAGTAAATTACCAGCATCCATAGATCCTTGTTGATTAGAACCAGTACCGACAACGGTATGGAGTTCATCAATAAATAAAACTACTTGCCCATTGGATTCCGTAACTTCACGTAGGACGTTTTTTAAACGGTCTTCAAATTCACCTCTATATTTGGCACCAGCAATCAAACTACCGATATCTAAAGAGATTAGTTGGCGATTCTTTAAAGACTCAGGAACGTCACCATTCACCATTCTTTGGGCTAAGGCTTCAGCGATCGCAGTTTTACCGACTCCTGGCTCACCAATTAATACAGGGTTATTTTTACTACGACGAGATAAAACCTGAATTACCCGACGAATTTCATCATCTCTACCGATAACCGGATCTAACTTTCCGGCTTTCGCTTGTTCTGTCAAGTCTCGTCCAAATCTTTTTAAAGCTTCATCAGGTACATCTGCTTCCGCTTTAAGAGATGATTTCACTTTTTGACTATTGCGAGCAGATTTAACTCCAAGTTCTACTTGAGCGATATCTATATTTAAGCTTTTAAATAAGCGTTTACCAATCCGTTCATCATCAGCAAAGGCCAAAATTATATGTCCTTCCGAGATTTCCTCCTCCTTCATTTTGGCTCTAATTTCATTAGCTTTATCTAAAAGCAAATCCAAATTACGCCCCAGGTAAAGTTGATCACTTTTCCCCACCTTAGGTTGACGTTGAGTAAAAGCCTCTAATTGTTGTTTAAATCGGACAGAATCAACCTCCGCGCGGGTGAGAATGGCTGTAGCTAGGCTAGTTGGTTCTTCTAAAAGAGCAATAATTAAATGTTCAACTTCTAATTGTTGTTGTTTATAAGCGCGAACCACGTCTTGGGATTTTGTTACTGCTTCCCAGGCTGTATCAGTAAATTTATTAGGATCTGTAGGCTGCATCTTGAGAATTTTAGATTTTAGATTTGTGACTTAAGTTTATAGCTAGAATGGGTAAAGGGTAAAGAAGTTTTTATCTTCCTACCCCTACCTTAAATTATTCTGCAATTTTTAACTGAATCAATTCAACTTTATAACCATCTGGGTCTTCGACAAAAGCAATTACCGTTGAACCATGTTTCATAGGTCCTGGTTCTCGAACTACTTTACCACCCAATTGGCCAATGGCTTCACAGGTAGCATAAATATCATGCACACCTAAAGCGATATGACCATAGGCATTTCCTAAATCATACTTTTCTACGCCCCAATTGTGGGTGAGTTCTATGACTGAGTGGTCACTTTCTTCCCCATAACCGACAAAAGCCAGGGTAAACTCTCCCCCTGGGTAATCTTTGCGTCGGAGTAACTTCATTCCCAGGATATCACAGTAAAATTTCAAGGACTCGTCTAAATTACCTACTCGGAGCATGGTGTGTAGTAATCGCATATTCACCCTTTGTTCAATTCTTATATTTTATATCTAATCAGGAATTTTCAGGAAACTTGCGTTTAATTCTGTTTTTAATTGCTCAATTGGTAATAATTATGTATTAACTAATTTCAGCAACGGTTTGTGGTAAAATTGTGGTAGAATTGATGTTAATTTTAGATGGAAGAAATAATTATGATTTCATCACCTTTGATATTAAATTTTCCCTCATCAATGCAAATGACAGATGAACAATTCTTTCAATTCTGTCAAGAAAACCGTGATTTACGCATTGAGAGAAATCAATTTGGAGAAATATCAATTATGCCACCCGCAGGTTCAGAAACAGGAAACCGTAATTTTAACTTAGCTGGACAATTATATGTGTGGTCAGAAAAAGATAACACAGGAATTTGTTTCGATTCTAGCACGGGATTTACACTTTCTACAGGTGCAAAACGTTCTCCTGATGCTGCTTGGATCAAATTAGAAAGATGGAATCAACTTACACCAAAACAGCAGAAAAAATTTGCACCTATTTGTCCTGATTTTGTGATTGAATTAAGGTCAGATTCTGATCAATTGCAGCCGTTAAAAGATAAAATGAATGAATATATGCAAGAACCAGAAATAAAATTAGGTTTATTAATTGACCGTAAAAATCGCCGAGTTTATATTTATCATCCTGGACAAATAGAAGAGTGTTTAGAAAATCCTGATACTGTTAGTTGTGATCCTGTTTTATCAGGATTTGTTTTGAATATGAATAAAATTTGGTAAACCGAATAAATAGAAGGAAATTATCATGCTTTCATCTCCTTTAATGTTGCAAATGCCATCATCAATGACAGATGATCAATTTTTTGAATTTTGTCAACTAAACCGTGATTTACGCATTGAGAGAAATCAATTTGGAGAAATATCAATTATGCCACCCGCAGGTTCAGAAACAGGAAACCGAGAGTTTAATATTGCTGTACAGTTAGGAATTTGGTCAGAAAAAGATGGTACAGGAATTGGTTTTTCTTCCAGTACAGGATTTACACTTTCTACAGGTGCAAAACGTTCTCCTGATGCTGCTTGGATCAAATTAGAAAGATGGAATCAACTTACACCAAAACAGCAGAAAAAATTTGCACCTATTTGTCCTGATTTTGTGATTGAATTAAGGTCAGATTCTGATCAATTGCAGCCGTTAAAAGATAAAATGAATGAATATATGCAAGAACCAGAAATAAAATTAGGTTTATTAATTGACCGTAAAAATCGCCGAGTTTATATTTATCGTCCTGGACAAATAGAAGAGTGTTTAGAAAATCCTGATACTGTGAATTGTGATCCTATTTTACCGGGATTTGTTTTGAATATGGGTAAAATTTGGTAGTTGTAAAATCAATAATAATTTATATTTATAAGTTATAAGCTGTTTTATATTTAAAAACTTTGGTTGATATTATTTTATTTGATAATATTTGAAATAGAAAGCAAAAAAAACCTCCGAACTTCATAAAAAAACTCAGAGATTCCTGGCAATTATTACTTGTCAAAAAAGAAAAAAAAAGAAAAATAGTTAAGGTGCTGGATTAGGATAACGAGTGTGAATTGCATCTATTTCCTCTAAAACTTGTTTATCCAAAACTACATTCACACTATCTATATTTTCTTGCAATTGTTGTAAATTCGTTGCTCCAATAATTGTGCTTTTAACAAACCAGCGACTCTTCACAAAAGATATAGCTAATTGTGACGGTGTGAGATTATGCTTTTTAGCAATTTCTACATAAGCAATTATAGCTTCTTGAACATTAGGTTTTAGATAACGTTGTCCAAAACCTGGAAATAGAGATATTCTCGTATTTTCTATTGCTTGATTTTCTATGTACTTACCACTTAAAAAACCAAAAGCTAGAGGACTATAAGCCAGTAAACCAACATCTGTATAGCGAGAAACTTCTGCTAAACCTGTATCAAAGTTGCGATTTAGTAAATTGTAAGCATTTTGAATTGAAACAACTTGAGGTAATCCCAATTGGTTAGCAATGCGAATAAACTCACTTACTCCCCAAGGAGTCTCATTGCTTAAACCCAAATAGCGAATTTTTCCCGCTTGAATAATATCAGCAAATGCTGTTAACTGTTCAGCAATGGGAACTGTTTCCCGCTCAAATTCTGGATTATAAATTGTCTGTCCAAAGGTGGGAACATAACGATCTGGCCAGTGAATCTGATACAAATCTATGTAATCTGTTTGTAACCTCTGCAAACTATCATTTACTGCTTGTGAAATATTATCATAGTTAATTTTATTATTTCCACCTCTTAACCATGAAAAATGACGACCAGGACCTGATATTTTGGTAGCAACTATGATTTGATCTCGTTGCTGTTTCTGCAACCATTCACCAATATAAGTTTCTGTTTTTCCTTGAGTTTCTCCACGAGGAGGTACGGGATACATTTCCGCAGCATCTAGAAAATTTATCCCTTGATTAATAGCGTAATCTAGTTGTTGATGTGCATCCTCAATGGTATTTTGATTTCCATAGGTCATAGTTCCTAAACAAATTTCTGAAACTTTGAGGTCGCTTGCACCGAGTTGGTTGTATTTCATAATTTTTGAATAATTCTCATCAATTCCATTGTACTATAAAAACACAGTTTACCGCCCTACTTGCAACAAGCGGTGAATTGTTTAATATTTTCTTCCTATCTCTGCTCTGCTTCCTCCGCACCTCTGCGGAAAGGGGAGCAACTGGGGAATTATTGGAATTAGCAGTAGGAAAGGATGATATTATTTTAGGGTTTATTCGTCCTGAGTATCGGCCGTTTACAGATTTTTCTGTAGCTTAAAACAAAGTATAAAATAGAATAATAAGTTCTGGGAATAATAATTATGATAAATACTTATTCACAAATTCTTGAGGACTTAAACATTCAAACTCTTTTGTTTCTTGAACTAAACAACGAATTAGTTTATAATTAGCAGAAACAAAACATTGAGTTTCACCCTTACTAGCAGTTAAATAAACTCCAATATCTTCACGAGGAATTAATCCTAAATCTTCTATTTTGAGCCATTCCTCAGAAGTAAAATTGACATAAATAACCTGTAATTGTTGCCAAATACGCGCTACAATTTGACTACCCCAATCTTTATTATACAAACGTTTAGATAATCGTAAAATTTGATCTAATAACTCTTCTGAAACGATAGCTTCTACAGAAGAAGGTTGTAAAAAACCAACTGATTCTAATATTTTTCTTTCATAACTATTCTGATTAGCCACACCAATAATATAAATATTAGTGTCTAAAAATAGACGTTGAGGGATATCATAACTCATTGTCATGCTCTGCTTTTAATAAATGTTCTTCAGCCATTTCTCTTTTTACATCTTGAACTAAATCAATAATTTGCTCATGGGAATGATATCCTTGATTATCCAAGGACTCTTTTACCTGTGCTGCTAATATTTCTAGAGGAATTAATGTTTGTTCCTGAGAGTTTTCTCGGACATTTTTGGTAACAGCTTGTGTTAAAATTAGTTTTAACTCAGTCTCTAGAGTCCGTCCATGTTGTTCTGCTTGATATCTGAGATTTTCGACTAGGTTGGGTTCTAAGTTATCTAGAATTATTTTCATATTTCATACATAGCTTGGGATTGGTTTATATTATAGCATTTTTCAGGGTTATATATCAACGCGATAGGGGTTTAGCATTGCTAAACCCCTATCTTAAAAATCAATGCACCTTACACGACTACTCTACTCAAGTGAAGCTTTTCTTTGAGTATACTCTTGTTCATTAATTAAACCACGCTCAAAGGCAATTTTCAAACTATACAATTTCTCAAAATTGTTGACTTTTTTATTTAATTTAACTTGAGCAATTTCAAACTCCTCATCATCAATAACTTCTAAAGATTTAAGTTCCTCTAACTTCTTCAATTCTGCTTCGACTTCTTTTTTTATTCTTAACAAATCCTCTGCTTTATCTTGTTCAGCTTGTTTAGCTTTTAATTCTTTGATTTTTTCTAAAATCTCTATTTTTTCTGCATCTAATTTTCTAATCGGATTGAATAATTTGGCTACAGCTTCTTTACTGATTGATTCAGCTTTACGCAGATTATCTGCTTCTAATTGACCTAGTAAAGTATATTGTTTTTCCAGCTTAATTTCAATTTCTTTGATTTGAGTTTCTAATTTATTAATTTCGCTTTGTCTCTGAGAATCAACCGAGCTTTTAGTTGAAGCTTCAGCTATTCCTTCACCAAAAGATTGAGTAAGATTTTTAAAAAAGTTAGCCATGATTAGAGTCTCCTGATAATTGAATTTTTTTGATATTTGCTAGATAGATTCAAGAATTTTCTGTTTCTGAAGTTTAAATTCTTCTTCAGAAATTTCATTCGCTTCATATCTTTCCTTCAGTTCTTTAAGCAATTTAACTGCTTTATCATCGGTTTTATAACTTAAAGAAGATGAAGAAGATAGAACTGAATTCTGAAAATTAGAACTTGGTACAGATGTTGTTTTTCCTCCTAGTCTCTGACGTGCAGACCTGACAGTAATTACTTGTTCTGCTGTAATCGCACTTATACCTAAAAGAGAGATAAAATTCGTAGAATTTTCTTCAGGGTTTGAAGATGAACCCATCTTAACTAAAACACTCAAAATAATGGTATAACCAAAAATTTTCAGTGGATTAATTGCTCTATTTAAATAAATTAATCCAGCAGGAAAGAAGATAAAACTTAGCACTCCTGTAAGAATTTCATTTTTTTGAGCTAATTCACTGGTACGATTTATATCTCTTTTGCTGGGTACAAATGGATTCCAAACAGATAAATTTTCCTTGTTCATACAATTAATAGGTTTGGACTATATAAGATTAACTCATGAAATTTTAGGAGTTATCAGATAGTGAAATTATCAGATATCTCTAAAAGTCAAATTTGCATTCTTGAGAAAATATGTTTATTTGTGTACTCAAAATTTGACATATTTTACTACGATTTCTTAATTATAACAAAACATTAAATAATCAGTGATCTAAAAATATCTTATTTTATCTTTAATTCAATTAATGCAATTTAAAATAAAATGTTATGAAATGTATGATTTTATCTAAAAAGTCTGATATAATAAATAACATTAGTTAGTAATCATAGCTATTTCTTATGGATATCATAGAAGTTTTACAAATAGCTGATAATTTGGTATTCGCGGATACAGGAAAGCACTTAGATGATATTCAGGAAACGGTCATTAAGGGAGTATGGGAGGGTAAAACCTATGATAAAATTGCTGATGACTCTCATTGTAGTGAAAGTCATATTAGGAATATAGGATATAAACTTTGGCGAACTTTTTCTAATCATTTGGAACAAGATATTCATAAAAGTAATTTTCGTTCTACTCTATCACGATTAAAGTTAACATCCTCACCTATAGTTATTCAGCAAAATAATAATATTAGGTTTAATTTTTGTCCATCATATCCTCAATTGAATAAAAATGAAACCCCAAACAATAATAATCAAAATCAACAATCATTTAAACATGATTTAAAATCATCTCCTCAAATTATTCGTTTTTACGAAAGAAAAAAAGAACTAGAAAACCTAGATAATTGGATATTAAATAAAAATACGCGTCTAGTCTCAGTATTAGGATTAAATGGAATTGGTAAAACTACTTTAGTTAAAAGATTTATTGATTTAAATTTACAACAATTTGAGGTAATTATCTGGAGAAGTTTAAAATTTCCTAAGTCTCTAGATTTACTAATTGATGATTTATTAAAGATTGCTGAACAAGAAAGTCAAGAAAATACAGATAATAAGTTAAGACAATTATTAGATTTTCTGACGGAAAAAAGATGTTTGATTATTATTGATGATCTGGAAAATATTTTTGCTAGTGGTCAATTTGCAGGAAGCTATCAAAATGAATATAAAAATTATCAAACCCTTTTGACAATGATAACAGAAGTTGAACATCAAAGTAGTTTAATTTTAATCAGTCAAGAAAAATGTACAGATATGGACTTTGGAGATGAAGAATTATCTCACACTCAATATTTAGAATTATCCAGGTTACAGAATGTTGAAATTTTAAAAAATCTGGGGTTGAAAAATGAGAATAGCTGGTTAAAATTGATTGATTTATATGAAGGTAATCCTCTTTATCTAAAAGATATTGCTGTTTTAATTAAAGATATTTTTAATGGTTATGTTGATGATTTTATGGCTGAAAATAACTTAATTATTACCAAAAATATGCAATTTAACTTGAGTCAAGTATTTAATAGATTATCATCTATAGAACAGCAAATTGTTCTAGCATTAAGTAAATTTAATCAACCTGCACAGAGAGAAGATATAAAACAAAACTTAGACTTATCATCAATGCAATTGATTAATGGTTTACAATCTTTAAAACAACGGTATTTACTGAAAACAGTTGTCCAAGAAAAAGTTTTATTTAATTTATCTGCTGTATTTAAAGAGTATTTACAAATGAGATAAGTTACGGTGGGAAGGGACGAATATTTATTGCAGCTACTCATAAACTCTACTTCGATGTGCAATCAGCAAAATAGTTACCAGCACCGTATAGTTAATATTTTCGTTTAAGTTGCTCAACAGAAATTACCTTACCTTCTTTAACATTTTCTTTCGCTTTAGCAAAATCTTCTTTAAATCCTTGAATTTTCAATAACTCTTCAGTAGCATCATTATCTTGTCTATCTGCCAAATACGCCAAAAAATCAACAGCCACTAATAATCTTTCTGGTGACAGTTTATCAACATATTCTTGAATTTGTTGACGAATTTTTACTGTATTCATAAATAATCTTTGCTATTTTCTGAAAATTATAACATACAAAAATGTAGAAATATCTGTCTGAATCAGGATATCCAGGATTTGAGGATTGTCAGGATTTTGTACCTAAATATTAAAAATAGCAACTAATTTCTTCAGAAACAGTCAAGCCGTATAAATAATCCTGTACATCCTTTAATCCTGAGCATCCTGATTCTGACAAATTCCGTGTTTCCTTCCATACTCAGCGAGCATTACCACCCGTCGTGATTGGAAATCTTCTTTAATGTCAGCCGATTTTCCCCCAGAAACACATAAACTAGCGATTGGGTTATTAGTAAACTGTAAAGGTTGAACCCTGACGACATACTCAAAATCAAGGACAAACCAGCCATGACGAAATTCCTAGATACTGCTATTGAAGCCATTGTCGCCCGCGAAATCCTCGACTCACGCGGAAGACCAACCATTGAAGCGGAGGTACATTTATCTAATGGCGCTATCGGACTGGCACAAGTTCCTAGCGGGGCTTCTACGGGGTCATTTGAGGCTCATGAATTGCGTGATGGTGACAAAAGCCGTTATGGGGGTAAAGGCGTACTCAAGGCGGTTCAGAATGCTAATGAGATACTAGCTCCCAAGTTACTAGGTTTGGATGCTCTCAACCAAGAAGCCCTAGATAAATTGATGATTTCCCTAGATGGTTCACCCAATAAGGCCAATTTGGGAGCAAATGCAATTTTGGGCATTTCCTTGGCTGCTGCAAAGGCTGGTGCGGAGTCTTTAGGTATTCCTCTCTATCGCTATTTAGGTGGACCTTTGGCGAATTTATTACCTGTCCCTTTAATGAATGTGATCAATGGTGGAGCGCACGCAGCTAATAATGTAGACTTTCAAGAGTTTATGATTGTCCCCATTGGCGCTCCTTCTTTTAAGGAAGCTTTGCGTTGGGGAGCGGAAGTATTTGCTACTCTCAGCAAGGTGTTAGATGATCAAGGTTTGCTGACGGGTGTGGGTGATGAAGGTGGTTTTGCACCTAATCTAGAATCTAACCAAGTAGCTTTAGAATTGTTGGTAGCAGCGATTAAACAAGCTGGTTATAAGCCTGGGGAAGAAGTAGCCTTGGCTTTAGATGTGGCTGCAAGTGAATTTTACAAAAATGGCCAGTATGTTTATGATGGTAAACCCCATGCACCAACTGAGTTTATTGATTATTTAGCGGAATTAGTTGATCAATATCCTATTGTATCTATTGAAGATGGTTTACATGAGGAAGATTGGCAAAGTTGGCAATTACTGACTGAGAAATTAGGCTCAAAGGTGCAATTGGTGGGTGATGATTTATTTGTTACCAATGCAACCCGCTTACAAAAGGGTATTGAACAAAAAGCAGGTAATTCGATTTTGATTAAATTGAATCAAATCGGTTCACTCACTGAAACTTTGGAAACCATTGATTTAGCAACTCGCAACGGTTTCCGCTCAGTAATTAGCCATCGGTCTGGGGAAACAGAAGATACAACTATTGCTGATTTAGCTGTAGCTACTCGTGCTGGTCAAATTAAAACCGGTTCTCTGTGTCGCAGTGAACGGGTAGCTAAGTACAATCGCTTGCTCCGTATTGAGCATGAATTGGGCGATCGCGCCATCTATGCTGGTACTATTGGTTTAGGACCAAAATAGGTTACAGGTGACAGGTTACAGGTGACAGGTGACAGTAAAAAAAACGTAAGAGGTTTAATAAATATCTTTCTGTTCCCTGTTCCCTGTTCCCTTGTCAGTTGTCAATTGTCAGTTGTCAATTGTCAGTTGTCAATTGTCAGTTGTCAGTTGTCAGTTGTCAGTTGTAAAACGTGAATTACCAATTACCAATTACCCATTACCCATTACCCATTACCCATTACCCATTACCCATTAAGGATAAAACCCAATTTTAGGTAGTCCCAAGGTTTCATCCCAGCCTAGCATCAGGTTCATACATTGAATTGCTTGTCCCGCTTGACCTTTAATCAAGTTATCAATCGCTGACATAACAATCACCCGGCCGGTGCGGCGATCAACTTCTATACCAATGTAGCAGGAATTACTTCCACACGCCCATTTGGTTTGGGGATAAGTACCACTGTTACAGATTTTTACCCAGGGAGAATTGCGATAAAAGGCGTTATAGATGGTAATTAAATCATCACGGACTAAACCGGGATCACGCATGGTAGCATAGACAGTGGCTAAAATCCCCCGCACCATGGGGATTAAATGGGGTGTAAATTGAATTTTAACTTCATGTCCGGCTAATTCGCTACAAATTTGCTCGATTTCTGGGGTGTGGCGGTGTCTAGCAACGTTATAAGCACCCAGGGAGTTATCAGCTTCCGCTAACAGCAGGTTAACTTTGGCTTGTCTTCCGCCCCCAGATGTGCCAGATTTAGCATCAATGATAGCTGTTTCGGGAACTATTAAACCTTGTTTTAACAGAGGAGACAATGCCAGTAAACTGGCTGTAGGATAGCAACCAGGACAGCCGACCAGATTCGCGTCAGCAATGCGCGAGCGGTATAATTCTGGTAGACCATAAACTGCTGTTGCTGCTGTAGTGCGATCGCTTCTTTCCGTACCATACCAAGTAGTATAAGTCTTCAAATCACTAAAGCGATAATCGGCACTCAGATCCAGTACCTTAGAACCTTTTTCTATAAGTTTAGGAGCGATTTGGCAAGCGAGTCCATTGGGTAAAGATAAAAATACCACTTGACAACGACTAGCAATGATGTCCGGTTCTACAGCTTCAATAGGTAATTCTACTATATTACCAAAATGTGGGTAAAGGTCAGCAAAGGATTTACCTGCACTGCTTTCACCACCTAAATAAACTAGTTCTACTTCAGGATGATCCATTAGTAGTCGCACTAGTTGTACTCCGCCATACCCTGACGCGCCAACAATTCCCACTGGTACGCGTCTTAAATTTACCATGATCTTAAATCCTTATCCACTTTTAGTTATCTATTATCAATCATTAGCAGTCAAGCTACTAGCTAATTACTGATGACTTGTTATTGAACTTTCGCTGCATTATATAGCAAAGAGTATCTTTTAGGGTACTTATAATCACAAATATCTTTGATCACTAATCACACTCATAGTGTGTAGATGATTGATAACGATAAATATGATGATGAACTATTTAATTGTCAAGTAACAGTTTGCTAATCCCACAAAAGCTCTAATTCTGAGAAATAAGCTACAATATAGAATCAGAAATTGTTAGAAAAATTTACCTTGGTAGCTGGAAATTTCCTGTGTCACAGCCTCAGACCACTCAAACCTTTAAATTCGATTCTATTGAGTCCGCTTTATCTGATTTTAAAGCGGGTCGTGTCGTCGTTGTCGTAGATGACGAAAATCGAGAAAATGAAGGAGATTTAATTTGCGCCGCCCAATTTGCTACGCCTGATATGATTAACTTTATGGCTGTGGAAGCCAGAGGGTTGATTTGTCTAGCAATGACAGGCGATCGCTTGGATGAATTAGACTTACCATTAATGGTTAGTAAATTAACGGATACTAACCAAACCGCTTTTACCGTTAGTATTGATGCTGCTCCCCATTTAGGCGTAACCACAGGTATTTCCGCCGAAGACCGGGCCCGGACTATCCAAGTTACCCTCAACCCAGCCACAAAACCGGAGGAGTTACGCCGTCCTGGTCATATTTTCCCCCTGCGGGCTAGACCAGGGGGGGTACTGAAACGAGCCGGACATACAGAAGCCGCTGTAGACCTAGCCAGACTAGCGGGACTGTACCCAGCGGGAGTCATTTGTGAAATTCAAAATCCTGATGGTTCGATGGCACGTTTAAACCAGTTAGTGCAATATGCCCAAAATCACCACCTGAAAATTATCAGTATTGCTGATTTAATCAGTTATCGTCTGCAAAATGATCGCCTCATATATCGAGAAATTGTTACCAAACTACCCAGCGAGTTCGGTCAATTTGATATTTACGGCTACCGTCATACAGTAGATAATACAGATCACGTCGCCATTGTCAAGGGAGATCCAGCAAATTTCCAAGATCAACCTGTCATGGTGCGAATGCACTCGGAATGTTTAACCGGTGATGCTTTGGGTTCTTTGCGCTGCGACTGTCGGATGCAGTTACAAGCAGCATTAAAAATGATTGAAAACGCTGGTCAAGGTGTCGTTGTTTACCTGCGTCAAGAGGGACGGGGAATAGGCTTAATTAACAAATTAAAAGCCTACTCTTTACAGGATATGGGATTGGATACAGTAGAAGCAAATGAGCGATTGGGATTCCCCGCTGATTTGCGTGATTATGGCATGGGGGCGCAAATTCTCATGGATTTGGGAATTAAAAAAATACGTCTTATTACCAACAACCCGCGAAAAATTGCTGGACTCAAGGGCTATGGTTTAGAAGTTGTAGACCGTCTTCCGTTGTTAATTGAGTCCAATGATTACAATACCTATTACTTAGCTACCAAAGCTGAGAAATTGGGTCATATGTTGTTGCAAACTTATCTTGTCACAGTAGCGATACATTGGCAAGATGAACCGGAATCAATCACTAAACGCTATGAACGTTTGGAAAAGTTACGGTATTTATCAACCCTTCAACATTTATTATTACAGGAAGAAGCCCGTCCGCTGGGAATCGCTTTGTTTGATCAACCTTCTTTAACAGTGCATTTGGGTTTCGATCAAGCTAATATTGCTGAAGCCAATTGGTATCAACAAAAGTGTCATCCTTACCTGCAAGCAATTTGCTTGATTTTAGATGAAATCGCTACTTTACCCTATATTCTCAAGATGGAATTTCTGATTTCTACTGGTAGTGATCCGCTGAGTAATTTACAAGTACAGTTAGACAGACAAACTTTCTCAGGTGGTGTATTACCGTCATCTTTGAAAGATCACTTGCAGACTCAACACATCTACAGTTTTATTAAGTAAAATATCCTCAAGTTCCAGAGTCGGAAAAACCTTTCCCTTCCTCACCCTCTCCTTTTGGGGAGGGACAAAGGAACTCTTGTCCATATTTTTAAAATAAAATAGTTCTTCCTTATCAATTTCAGTATATCATGTTTTAAATGAGATGTCAATAGTTTTATTACCTTTTTTTGGCAATGCTTTTAAGATGTTAGGAGTTAATGTTTTATTGCTTTGGTATATTGGTTTATAATTAGATCAAAATTAGTTTTGTGAGAGTTTCCTAAAAAATCGTACTAAAAATCGTACTATATTTATTTAACTCAAGCATGAGCTTATTCAGGATTTTAGTAATTTATCAAGTATTTTGACATATTAATCATAAAATACAGTAAGGAATACAGTAAATAAGTAAATAAAGCGGGTGGCGGGAATCGAACCCGCATTATTAGCTTGGAAGGCTAAAGTTTTACCACTAAACTACACCCGCAAATTTCTAACTTAATCACTATAACATGAATTTTCTAAAACCGCAAGCATTTATTGGGAATTTATTGGCTCAATTTTCAGTTGGAGACGAATATATAAATTGCTCAGGTCTGGTTTTGATCCATCTTGATTATAAGCAGCAAGAAACCTCTCTTGTGCAAATATCCGATTAATTGCTTGCTCGTAAATGCTTCTTTCCCCGGAAAGTACCTCCGGCTCAATGGTGATAATTTCTGCTTGTTGAAAGGATCCATTACTATCAATTATTAAACTAGCCAGTATATTTGCTGATTTAATGATTTCGTCGCCAGGAAGTGAAATAAGCTCTAATTCCTTTTCTGTACTTCCTTTGTATTCAGCAAGAACATCCGGTAAACCATCTGCTCGGATTTGTCCTTGTTGTATTAATTCGTTCACTTCTTCTTTCTGTACAGGATTAATAGTAGCGATCGCTCCTCCCTGATTTACTGTTGGGGAGGGTTCTGAGTTAGGATTTAAAGGAGGTTCTACTGCGGGAGTTGGGGAATCAGCGGGAATGTCTGAGGGGAGAGCGGTTTCTTTACCTAGTATAACTTCTTGACGACGATTCCAAGGCAGTTCCCGTTCTGGAATTATTGGTGTTGTTTCTGGTGTTACATTGGTAGGATATGATTGTTGTCTAATTAGTGGTTTTAGGACTTCCGGTTTTAGCACTTCCGGTTTTAGCACTTCTGGTTTTAGCACTTCTGGTTTTAGCACTTCCGGTTTTAGCACTTCCGGTTTTAGCACTTCCGGTTTTAGCACTTCTGGTTTTAGCACTTCTGGTTTTAGCACTTCCGGTTTTAGCACTTCCGGTTTTAGCACTTCCGGTTTTAGCACTTCCGGTTTTAGGACTTCCGGTTTTAGCACTTCCGGTTTTAGGACTTCCGGTTTTAGGACTTCCGGTTTTAGGACTTCCGGTTTTAGGACTTCCGGTTTTAGGACTTCCGGTTTTAGGACTTCCGGTTTTAGGACTTCCGGTTTTTGATTTTTATGCTTTTGTGGTAAATTAATACTAGAACTTATCTCACTATGATCCTGATTGTTGTGTGTAATAGGTAATGATTGTGGTGAAAGTGAAAAAGAAGACTGTTGTTTAACCTTTGGAGTAGTTGATTTTGGTTTAATTATAGGTTTTTGTTCCGAAGAAATCTCCAGGAAGTCAATAGGAACAGAACTTTGATGAGACTGGGGAAACCAAGCTGGAAACTCATCAGTAGAACGTATTAACCAAAATACGAACAAGTGAAGAGACACAGAAGCAGTAGATACAACAATCCACAACCAAGCTGGATCAGTACGTCGTCTAAAATTTTCAGATTTATTTGAATAGTTATCTATAACCGTTGGTATCATTTTAATTTAAAAGTTAGATATAATTAAAATAGCATTTGAGTATAGCTGGCAACAGTTTAAAGTATAAATCAAATTAATCCTTAACTAGCCTTGAAATCCTGGTTTTTTCACCCTCCCCACCCCCAATTAAGCTCAAAAACTGGTAATCTATCTGTCGGACTACCTCAAGTTCGTGTAGCTACATCTGATGATTTGATGAGTATCGCCCAAATTGTTGCTGAAAGCTTTCACTCCCAAAAGGGTTTATGGGGTTGGGCTTTCCCTTTATTTCGTTTGGGCGTTTACGAGGATTTAAGGTATCGTCTCCAGTTTCCCACACACCATCATGTTTGTTTGGTTGCTGTTGATACTACCACTAAAGATCCTGAAATCATGGGAACTATAGAAATGGGTGTGAGAACCAGTAATTCTTGGGCCGGTATCAGCAAATGTTTTCCTTACTTGTCTAATTTAGCAGTTCACCCCAATTACCGGAGATTGGGTGTGGCTTCTAGCTTACTAATTCACTGTGAGCAAATTTCCCAAGAATGGGGATTTCAAGACCTATATCTCCATGTCTTGGAAAATAATCATCAAGCTCGTCAGCTTTATTGTAAGTTAGCATATCGGGTGTATAAAGTCGAATCTCTTTGGAACGCGCTTTTACTTAATCGCTCACGGGAGATATTGCTACATAAACATATACATCTACGATAAAGCTGCTTGTATCCGTTCTATTGTGCGACTGTTCTCCGCTGGTGTACCAATGGTGATTCTTAACCCGTTGGGTAGAAGTCTGATTAATGTACCTTGACTTCTAAGCTTTTGGTTGAGATTCGTTAAAACGTGATTTTCTGCGTCCTGATAGCCAGGTTTAACACGCAAGTAAATAAAGTTAGCTCTGCTGGGTGTAATTTCTAAGATTGAGTGTACTGATAAAGCTGTAATTACTTTGGTTCTTTCATTCAGGGTTTGGGGAATTGATTGTAATAAAAGTTGCCGATTTTCCAAAGCCATGAGAGCGGAAGCAATGGAAAAACTCGGAAGATTGTAGGGAAGACGGACTTTTTCTAAAATAGCGATCGCTTGTGGATGTGCGATACAATACCCTACACGCATGGCTGCAAGACGGAACGCTTTAGAAAAAGTACGTAATATTATCCAGTGAGGATGTTGTAATAATTCTGCTGCTAGAGTAGTTTGGCTAAATTCAAAGTAAGCTTCGTCAATGACTACTAAAATCTCTTCTGGTAAACTTTTCAACCATGTTATTTCTGCTGCTGTTAAGCAATTAGCTGTAGGGGAATTGGGGTGGACAACAAAAACGACGCGAATGGGGGGATTTTGGGTTTGTATAATTGCAGATTTTGCGGCTTCTAAATCAGTTTCAAAATTGTGTTGATTTCTCCCAATTGTCACCACAGAAATTCCCAAAGTTTGGGCTAAAATTGCATACATTGAGAAAGTGGGATTAGCGACTAAGATAGAACCTTCTCCTCTTAAACAAGTCGCAATCAATAGGGATCTAATTAATTCATCAGAACCATTACCAACGGAGATATTAGCAGCAGTGAAAGTTGAATTTGCCAGATTTGCTGATTCATTAACATATTCAGATATAGCATTTTTCAGAGATTCATGACCACCATCAGGATAACGATTAGTTTCGATAATTTGTTGATAAATAAAACCTAATTTTTCTTTGATTTCTGGTGGTAGATCTAAAGGACTTTCATTAGTATCTAATCTATCTTGGATATTAACTGGTTCAGTGCTATCACTTCCGGGGTGAGGTTTGTAAGCGTTAAGTTGGGATAAATCAGAGCGAATAAATTTGAGATTTTGCATTGGTAATAGTAAAAAGGTCTTAATTAACTTTTATTGTTCATAATAGTTGACAAAATAGAGAAATTTCTTGCCAGATTTCTTGACTAACATTCCCTAAAGCGTGATCACTATTGAACTCTTTTAATTCTACCCAACTACGGGAATTAGAAAAAGAGCGACTAGCCTGGACAGGGATTACTTTATCATATTTACCATGTAAAATCAAGGTCGGGAGGGGACGTTTTAATAAATCTTCTGAATATTGGTGAGCATCCTTAACAAAGTTATAATGTAGAGGAACTAATTGTTGATAGCCATAATGGTAAATCATCATATATTTTGTTAATTCCCATAATTTTAATCCTGTTCCTAATTTTGGTAACCAATGGGATAAAAAACCGAAAGCTGGTGCTAATAAAATTAGTCGTTTTACTTGTAAATATTCTTGTGCTATGTAAGCAGATATCAAACCTCCTAAACTAGAACCAATGAGGGTGACAGGTTGAGAATCTGGAGGAAGATTAGCAGTAATTTGTTGAATTTGTCGAGTTATAGTTAAATCAGAAAATCCACCTATATTTAAGTCAGGAATAGACATTGATATTTGGAGTTTTGATAATCTTTGTTGAATATCTTGGGCTTTTTTGGATTTAGGACCAGAAGCGAAACCGTGAAGATAGAGATAATTCATAATCAAGGAGTTTTTATGGTATTAATTACAGAATCAATCACAGTATAAACACAGGGAATAGCGATCGCATCTACATCTATTTTTAGGATACCATAATATAGCAATAATATAGTAAGATTAATTAGGGATTGGTCAATCACTCTAAAAAGAATACCAGATAAAGCCTTTATCCTTTTTTCGTTCCCAACTGACTGCTGTATAATCAAATCCACAGAGGAAACCGCAAAATAAAAGTAAATACACTAAAAATTGAGGTTTTCCGATGAATAAGATAGTAAGTGCTTAACCGTGCTGGTAATTTGGTGATACTATGGTGATACTATCCCTGTGCAGTTTTCTCTAATTTATCCAATTTACTTTTTTTTACAAAAAGTGCTTGACCGTGATGGTAATTTAGTGATACTCTCCGTATAGAGTTTTCTCCAATTTACTTTATATCATCATACATATCATGATGCCAAAAATCAAGCAATTAACAGCCTTACGCAACTCAGCCATTCTAGGCCTTTCCTCAATAGTCCTTTCTGCCGTTAGTCTTCCCGCACAAGCTATTAATCTAGTGCAGAATGGTGATCTAGTTCCCAATCAAACAATACAAAATACGTATTCAAATACACAGCATCGTGTTAACATTTCAAGTGGCACAAATAGTAGTGATATCCCAAACTGGACTTTTACTGCTCCTGGTAACACTACTGATAGCTGGCTGAATGCCTATGCAGTTATAACGCCAACTGGTAACGCCGCCAGTAAAGCCGGCGAAGCGTATGCATTAAACCTTGCAAATGGACAGACTGTTAATTCTCCTACTGGTGGTTCAGGGTGGTTCGTTCAAATGGACGGAGATACAGAACATGGAGCCAGATTGACTCAAACATTAACTGGTCTTACGGCAGGGAAGAACTATCAGGTCAGCTTTTATCAGGCAGCAGCAACTGTTATTGGAGGACCTGCATTCAATCAACCCACTTATAACCGCATCGCAGTTTTTTTTGGTAGTGATTTTAACACTTATCAATGGGCGGATCAGATCAACATGGCTGTTAGCCAGAACGTTACACAGTGGCAGAAACAAACCATGACCTTCACCGCTTCCGCTCCCACCCAATATCTTGCTTTCCTCAATGTAGGTGGGCCAGTTGGTCAACCCCCCATGGCACTATTATCAAGTGTTTCACTCGAAGAAGTAACGCCGCCAACGCCTGTTCCTTTTGAAACCGATGCTCTGCCTATTGTTGGTAGTATGATTGCCTTTGGTTTTGGTCTGCGGGCTAAACAAAAACTTGCTCAAAAGAAATTAGTAAACTTTCAATAGTTTAGGACTTACGCGGTATTCCTCTGCTTCTATTTATCCAATTTACTTTTTTTTACAAAAAGTGCTTGACCGTGATGGTAATTTAGTGATACTATCCGTGTGGTGTTTTCTCCAATTTACTTTATATCATCATACATATCATGATGCCAAAAATCAAGCAATTAACAGCCTTAGGCAACTCAGCCATTATAGGCCTTTCCTCAATAGTCCTTTCTGCCGTTAGTCTTCCTGCCCAGGCGATTCAATTAAATAGCTTAACAGGTTTCTGGACAAGTGTTAATGGCGGAGCCAATGTTACCGGTTTGCAGACTAACCAAGTTCGTTGGGGGGATCCTGTGTCAGGAAGTGGACAAAGTGGGTTGGGTTTTGTGGGTTCCGCGCCTCCGTCTGTCTCATTCCCCGTTAATACGAATTTTGTTTTGGGGACATTAACTCATTATAATTTCGTAGTCGCCGGTGGCACTGCGGCAAGTGGGGCTAATTTGGGGATCTCCTTAAATCTTTCTAATGCGGGAGAAACGATTAATCCTCAGTTTAACTATGCTTTCAATATTGATGAAACAGTGAATCAGGAGGGCAACGTTGATGCGTGCGATCCCACTAAACAAATTAGCAGTGTTCCTTGCGATGATGTCATTACCTTTGATAATTCCCAACAGCAGATTTTTATCCTGAATGGGAATCAGTATGAGTTGAAAATCTCAGGATTTAGTAGTGATCCAACCAATTTCTCGCCGATTGCACAATTTACGACGATCGAACGTCAAGAAAATAATGCCTATCTCTTGGGTAAAATTACACCACTAACGCCTGCAACCCCTGTTCCTTTTGAAACCGATGCTCTGCCCATTGTTGGTAGTATGATCGCTTTTGGTTTTGGTCTGCGGGCTAAACAAAAACTTGCTCAAAAGAAATTAGTAAAGTTTGAATAGTTTGAGATTTGCGCGGTATTCCTCTGCTTCTGTGGTAGAAACGCGCTTTTGATTTGGGTTTCATTGCTTAGATATTAGACATCTTGGCAAAAGAATATAAAACCCTTGTACAGTCAAGGGCGATGCCTCTTTTCTGGAGATGTCTATTATTTAGATATTATTACGGGAAAAAAGCCATTTTGGCTTCCTGGGACAAAACCCTCAAACTGTGGAATTTGCAACCAGGTCAGCATTAATTATCAAAGAAAAGCTAAGAATAATTACTTGACAGCGCTGGTAATTTAGTGATACTATCCGTGTGGTGTTTTCTCCAATTTACTTTATATCATCATACATATCATGATGCCAAAAATCAAGCAATTAACAGCCTTACGCAACTCAGCCATTATAGGCCTTTCCTCAATAGTCCTTTCTGCCGTTAGTCTTCCCGCACAAGCTATTAATCTAGTGCAGAATGGCGGGTTTGTTCCCAACAATATTGGATCATATAGATCATCGGGCATAAATGCGGGAACGGGCACATCTGGTACTCTACCTTCTGGTATCACTTTTGACGATTGGACTGTAACGGATAACCCGAATAATGTTTCTGGTTATGTCAATACTTTAATGTACGTTGTTTCAGATGGTAACACCTTCTCAGCAGAAGGTGGTGTGGGGATGAATAACAAGGGAGACAATCAAAGAAAAAGTTGGACTCTTTTTGCCTCTTCAGGACAAACGGTTAACAGCATTGACGAAACTGGGTGGTATATAGCCTCAGATGGTGATCCCCTATATAGTGCAAGTATCAGCCAACTGGTAAGCGGTCTTACTGTCGGTAAAGAATACACCCTGAAATTTTCCCAAGCGGCGGGACAGTTTGACTGTAACTTCGGTAACCAATCAAATCGGTCAACAAGCTGTTTAGAAAGAGGAACTTATTTTGGTGAGACCAACAGACACTGGAATGTTACTTTTGGTGACGTAACTCAGCAGTCAACAAACATGGCACTCGCTAGTCAAGCTCCTGTTACTCCTTGGCAGTTACAAAATATGAAGTTTACTGCTACTGCTCCAACTCAAACACTTTCCTTCTTAGCTTTTGGTACTCCAGGAGGTCAGCCTCCTGTAGCCCTATTGTCAGGAGTTTCACTCGACGACGGAACGCCGCCGCCAACGCCTGTTCCTTTTGAAACCGATGCTCTGCCTATTGTTGGTAGTATGATTGCCTTTGGTTTTGGTCTGCGGGCTAAACAAAAACTTGCTCAAAAGAAATTAGTAAAGTTTGAATAGTTTGAGATTTGCGCGGTATTCCTCTGCTTCTGTGGTAGAAACGCGCTTTTGATTTGGGTTTCATTGCTTAGATATTAGACATCTTGGCAAAAGAATATAAAACCCTTGTACAGTCAAGGGCGATGCCTCTTTTCTGGAGATGTCTATTATTTAGATATAGATATCATTAAAGTCAAAAAAATCAAAAAAATTTGAGAAATGCAACAATGATCACGTTAAATATTTTCCGATTGTGTGTATGGTTGGTATTACTGTCCATCATTTTCATCCCACTGGAAAGACTTACCCCCCAAAACCGACAAAAGGTATTCCGTAAAGAATTTTTGATAGATGTAGGCCATTACTTCCTAAATAGTCTTCTCCCCCCGGCAATGCTTATCTTCCCTATGCAAATCGTTGCCTGGGTAGTTCATCATCTTGAACCGATTGGGCTGTATGGATGGGTGGGAAGTCTGCCCTTTTTATTGCGTTTTGTAATGGCAATAATCGTGGGAGAGTTCGCAGCTTACTGGATTCATCGTTGGTCTCATGAAATTCCCTTTCTGTGGCGTTTCCATTGTATTCATCATAGTGCCAAAGAGATGGACTGGCTTGTTAATACCCGCGCCCATCCCCTGGATATATTCTTTACCAGATTATTTAGTTTACTTCTAGTGTATGTTCTCGGTTTCGCACAGATAACTAGTAAGACAGCCGATTTGGTGCCGATGCTTTATGTCTTTGTTGGTACAATCTGGAGCTTTTTCATTCATGCTAATGTCTGCTGGCGTTTCGGTTTTCTAGAGAAGTGGGTATCAACTCCTGCTTTTCACCATTGGCATCACACTAATGATGATCCGAAATATATAGACAAAAACTACGCCGCCATTTTACCAGTAATGGATATAATTTTCGGTACATTTTACCTACCAAAGAATCGATTACCAAGTCAATATGGTATTGATATGCCCGTTGCACCCAGTTTTAAGGAACAAATTTTGCAACCTTTAACAATATTTAACAATAAGAACTAAGGCATCCTTCAAGTAGCTTAGGACTAGCTCAATTTATTTAATTTAATTTTGATAATATGTTGAAGTTAATAATCGCTTGTAAGCAAGCCTGAGGTTAATATGAAGCGATTGTATTACTTGATTGAACGGTGCGTTACGCTGTCGCTAACGCACCCTACAAAATAGACTACAAATACTATCTCATAGTGACAAATTCCTCTGCTGCGGAGGGGTGAATACCGACGGTAGCATCAAAATCAGCCTTAGTTGCACCCATTTTAACAGCTATAGCTACACCTTGAATAATCTCTGCTGCATTGTCTCCCACCATGTGAGCGCCTAAAATCTTATCAGTTTGATTGTCTACAATTAATTTCATCATGGTTTTTTCTTGCTTACCCGCTAAAGTGTAATACATTGGGCGGAAATTGGTACGATAGATTTTAATATCATCACCATACTTTACCCTAGCTTGAGACTCTGTTAAACCCACTGTAGCGGCTTCTGGAGTGGTAAATACCGCTGTGGCCACGGTTTCATGACTAAATTTTCGACGGTTATCACCAAACTCACTATCGGCAAAAGCGCGTCCTTCACCAATAGCAACCGGAGTTAAATTTAATCTGTCCGTAACATCACCGACAGCGAAGATATGAGGTTGACAAGTTTGACTATACTCATTTACGGATATAGCATTGGAAATACTGTATCCTGGTTCTGCTTCTGAACTGGGAACACAGTCAAGTTGAGCATTTTCTAAACCTAGTCCTTCAATATTGGGACTACGACCGGTTGCTACTAAAAATACATCAGCAATAATTGGTTCTTGATTTTCTCCAGATAAGGTTAATTTTAACCCTTCTGTTACTTTTTCTATGGCTGTGACTTCGGTATTTTGAATAATGCGAATACCATGATTTGTCATTCCTTCTTGAATACTGGTGCGGATATCTTGGTCAAAACCATTTAAAATTTGTTCCTTACGAATAATTTGTGTAACTTCTGAACCTAAACCGCGCATAATACAAGCAAATTCACTCCCAATGTAACCAGCACCAATAATAGCGATATGTTTCGGTTGAGTTTTCAAGTGAAAAATCTCATTAGAGGTAATAGCGTGTTCTATACCTGGTATTTCTGGTTTTATAGGACGACCACCTACAGCAATTAGAATTTTATCTGCTGTATATTTTTTACCATTAACTTCAACTGTATGCGGATCTATAAAGGTAGCACGACCAGAAATTAATTTTACACCAGCTTTTTCTAAAAAACTGATGTGTAGTTTTGAAAGTCTGTTAACTTCATTATCTATAGATGTAATAAAATGTTCCCAATCAAATTTTACATCTCCTACTGTCCAACCATAACCTGCTGCTTCTTGAAATTGAGCAGGAAAATGAGAACCATACACCATAAGTTTTTTAGGTACACAACCGCGAATTACACAAGTACCACCAACTAGATCATATTCAGCAATTGCTACTTTTGCACCATAACTAGCTGCGCGTTTAGAAGCAGCTAAACCACCTGAACCAGCACCAATGACAAACAGATCATAATTAAAGCTCATAATTCTCTACCTCTTTTAGCCAAACAATTAACAATGTATCCTAAATTATTAATAATGTATCATAATTTATTAACAATGTATTGTTAGCAATTGACACTGTACTGCAAACAATTGACAATTGAATACTATTAATAATTACTGATTAATGATCATAAACTACTGACTACTAACTAATAACTAATCCAATCACTCCAACTACCAGCGTAAAGTTTAGCGGTAGAAATTCCAGCTATTGCTAAAGAAAGTAGATTTACACAAGCTGTAATACCAGAACCACAATAAACTAAAATTTCTTTAGTTGTATCTATATTTTCCCAGCGTTGAGATTGTTGTAGTTGAGGAAGTATAACACCAGAAGGGTCAGTTACTTCTTGCCAAGGATAATTAACAGCACCAGGAATATGTCCAGCAATTTTATCAATTGGTTCTTTTTCTCCACGATAACGTTCTCTTTCTCTAGAATCTACCAAAATTACATTTGGACTATTTTGGCAATTTTTAACATAAGCAAAATCTACGACTTGATCTTTTTGTACTTTGGGAATAAATATTCCTTTTTTAGAAATAGGAATGACATTTGTCACTTCATAACCTGCATTTTTCCACCCTGAAAAACCACCATCTAAAACAGCTACTTGTTCATGTCCTAAATACTGTAATAACCACCATAAACGAGAAGCAAAAGCTAAACGAGAATCATCATAAGCTATTACTAAAGTTTTTTGAGAATTTATACCAATTGCTGCTAATTTTTCCGCTAGTTCTGTAGTATTGGGTAAAGGATGTCTTC
Organism: Anabaena sp. FACHB-1391; assembly: GCF_014696755.1. Classification (NCBI taxonomy): domain Bacteria; kingdom Bacillati; phylum Cyanobacteriota; class Cyanophyceae; order Nostocales; family Nostocaceae; genus Anabaena; species Anabaena sp. FACHB-1391. The sequence continues at coordinate 53,043 of NZ_JACJQS010000008.1, forward strand.
CTCCATGTTCTTTTACAGGACTAGATAAATCTTGATTTAAATCTAAATAGTGAGCATTGGGGATATGATTAGTATAATACTGCTGTTTTCCTAATTGTGAATCAGTTAAAGAAAACCGACAATCAATAATTATAACATCAGGATTGTGAAGATGATCAAATAGCCATTGTGGAGAAACAGTGAATTGATTTATCATGATCATAGATAATCGGTAATGAGTAATTAACAACTGATTTTTTTGTTGATAAAATGTCGAATTTAGAAGATTTTACACCACAACAAACACAAGATGGTTCTTTTACCTTCTTTTCTAAAGAATTTAACGAAGCCTTTCACAGCCACTATGGAGCAAAACAGGAGAGTTTGCTCAAGTTTGTGATTCCCACTCAATTACCAATATTAGCAAAGACGGGATTTGTGCGATTGTTAGATATTTGTTATGGTTTAGGATATAACACAGCAGCGGCTTTACAGACAATTTGGGAAATAAATCCTCATTGTCATGTAGAAGTGATAGGCTTAGAAATAAATCCCGCAGTCCCCATAGCAGCAATTACCAATCAGTTATTTGATGGTTGGGACGAAAAATATATAAAACATATCAAAGTTTTCAGTCAAATAGCTTTTGAGCATGAAATCAAAATAGATCATCTTCAAGCTACCTTACTCATTGGTGATGCTAGAAGCTTGATTTCACAAGTATATGAATCTGGTTTTCAAGCGGACGCAATTTTTCTTGACCCTTTTTCACCTCCCCAATGTCCGCAATTATGGACTGTGGAATTTATTAAAAAAGTATCAGAGTGTTTAGATAAAAATGGATTAGTTGCTACTTATTCCTGTGCGGGGGCTGTACGGACTGCGTTCTTAACTGCTGGCTTGGTTGTAGGTTCGACTTCACCAGTAGGAAGACGCACCCCAGGGACTATAGCAGGATATCATGAACATGAGGAAAAATCAAGTAAATCATCTTTTTTAGCTCTTTCCCCAGCGGAAGAAGAATATTTACTAACTCGTGCTGCTATTCCTTACCGAGATCCTACTTTAAGGGATTCTGCGGAAGATATACTAAAAAGACGACAAGAAGAAGTACAAGCTTCTTCTCTAGAATCAGCCTCACAATGGCGCAAAAGATGGTTAAAATCAGGAAATCATAAATAATGATCACAGAAAATATTAGTATAAAAAATAGTTGCAGTCATGTGATAATAGTATTGGTAGAACCAGCAGGTCCGTTGAATGTAGGTTCAGTGGCCAGAGTGATGAAAAACTTTGGCTTATCTAAATTAATATTAGTCAATCCTCAATGCGATCGCTCATGTTTTGATGCTACAAAAATGGCAGTTCATGGTCAAGATATTTTAGCATCTGCGGTCATAGTAGACACATTACCACAAGCATTGCAGGGCTGTGTTCGTGCCATTGCTACCATTGGTCGGGACTACAGTGGAGAAATACCTGTAGAAAACCCGCGCACGGCTTTACCTTGGTTATTAGAAACACTAGAAAAGCCCGTAGCTTTGATTTTCGGGAGGGAAGATAGGGGGTTAACCAATGAAGAATTAAATTATGCCCATAAATTAGTGTTCATTCCCACTAGTCCAGAATATCCATCTTTGAATTTAGCGGCTGCGGTTGCCATTTGTTGTTACGAATTGTCACAATCTAGTAGTCTATTCATAGATGATAATAAAAGCACTGTAGAAATTGCTCCCCTAGATGCTATGGAGGCATATTATCAAGAATTGGAATCATTACTGCTGGCTATAGGTTATCTTTATCCCCATACCGCAGCTAGTCGCATGGAAAAATTCCGCCATTTATATAACCGCGCTTACTTACAAACTGGGGAAGTGGGGATGTTGCGGGGGATTTTACGACAGGTAGAATGGGCAATTAATAGGTCAAAATAATGAAAACCTTTATCCGCGACCTGGGTGATTATCAGCCCAGTAATTACCCAAAAAGTACCCAAAAAGATAAATATAGTGTAAAGTAGATACAAAAATGCTACTTAGTCCTAGACGGTAAACTAAGTATCACGGTGCATCAATTAATAATAATAATCTGGGTCGAAGGTGGCAAGGAGTACCTATGTCAGAATCAAGTAACAAACTGATACCTATATCACGGGGGCAGCCAGTACAGCGTCGCCGGCGTAAACGTGCAGTCCCAAAGACAGGACAGAAAAAAAGCGGTCAGCAGCCAGTTTCTAGCCCAAGAGAAGCGGGAAAAGTAACACGTCTAGATAATAATAATATCAGTCCGGCTCTGATTTCGGCTGGGGGGCGAAAACCAGCATCACAGGTGATGGTGTATCCAGGGGTTAAAACCGTAACTACAGTTAAGAAAAATACTCAATTTTCCCAAGGGGGGACTGTGAGGTTAAGGACTGTACCCATAGAAAAGTCAAAAATAGAAAGAAAAGGATCACGCAAGACTAGGTTAAAACCCATGGCCAAAGTCATGTTATATGCCTTGCGCTTTTTGATCGTCGGGGTAGGTATTGGTGCGATTGTTGGTACTTTGTTGTCAGTCCTAGACCCTGCTAGTCGCATTAATTCAGTGGCGGTATTATCTCAAGCTCCAGCAACTCAAAAAGCCCCTGAGTCTGCTAGGACGGGTTTATATATGTCCCAGGAAATTACCCCTTTAAAAAATACTCTGCAAAGCCTCGCTGCGGCTAATTCTGATTTAACACCGGGTGTATTTTTATTAGACTTAGATAATGGTGCTTATGTAGATATTAATGGTAATACGAGTTTTCCGGCCGCTAGTACGATTAAAATCCCGATTTTGATCGCTTTTTTCCAGGATGTAGATGCGGGTAAAATCCGTTTAGATGAAATGTTGACTCTGGAAAAGGAGATGATTGTCGGTGGTTCGGGAAATATGCAATATCAAGCTCCAGGTGGCAAGTACACGGCTCTTGATCTGGCGACAAAAATGATTACAATTAGCGATAACACCGCGACAAATATGCTAGTTGCTAAATTGGGGGGACAGGAGGCTTTAAATGGGCGTTTTCGCAGTTGGGGACTAACAACAACGATGATTCGTAGTCCGCTCCCAGATTTACAAGGGACTAATACCACCAGTGCGCGAGAATTGGGGAATTTAATCTCTATGGTCAATCAAGGTAATGTGGTGACTATGCGATCGCGTGATTCAATGCTTAATATTATGAGCCGTACGGAAAGAGATAATCTTTTACCTGCTGGTTTGGGAAAAGGCGCAAATGCGTACCACAAAACTGGTGATATTGGTACAATGTTAGCAGATGCGGGTTTGATTGATGTCCCGACGGGTAAGCGTTATATTGCGGCTATTATGGTACAACGTCCAAATAATGATCCTCGTGCTGAAAAATTAATTAGTTCTATTTCCAGTTCTGCTTACCAATACTTTAGCCAAGCTACAGTACAACCTAGTAATTTTACTAATAATCAACCTAATCAACCTATTCCTAATTATCAAGTACCGATTCAGCCTGTTCAGCCTGTTCAGCCTTTTATTCAAGCGCCGATGATCAATCCAAACGTACCAAATGGAATGGTTAATAATGTACCTATGGGTACTTATCAAGCCCCGATAATCACTCCCCAATATTATCCACAACAATAAGCAAAAGGAAGAAGATATAGCGATTAGAGGTATAGCGATCCAAAAAAGCTAACTAATGCTAACATTAGCTTTTGAGTTACTGTTAATTAGCCCTGTCTAATGAAGTACACAGTAATTTATTCCCTATTCCCTATTCCCTATTCCCTATTCCCTATTCCCTATTCCCTGTCACCGTGGCGTAGCACCTGTCACCGTGGCGTAGCACCTGTCACCGTGGCGTAGCACCTGTTCCCTGTAACCTGTTCCCTTACAGTTTTTGATATCGCATTCCCGGAAGTTGGGTAACTAAACCCATAAGTTCTAACTGTAATAAAGAACTGGATACTATTGCAGCATTCATTCCTGTTTTTTGAATGATAAAATCAAAAGATAAAGCATCAATGGCTAAAATATTTATTATCTGTTGTAATTCCGGTGCTAAGTTAGGTATAGGAGGAGATTTAACTAGAGGTGTTTCTATTTCTATATCTATTTGGGGAATTGCTCCCAACATGATTAATAACTCATTAAGTTCATGATTAATTAAACCCGCACCTTGACTAATTAATTTTAAACAACCCTGTGATGGTTGCTCATCAATTCTTCCCGGTAACGCATAAACATCTCGACTAAATTCATTAGCATAGGTAGCTGTAATTAAAGCACCAGATTTTAGCGGCGCTTCCATAACTAATACCGCACGACTCAAACCAGCAATAATTCGATTTCGACGGGGAAAATGGGTGCGGTTCGGTGGCGTTTTTGCGGGATATTCACTAATTACTATCCCAGATTTCAAAATCTGTTGATATAAATCTCGATTTTTATGGGGATAAATAACATCTACACCTGTTCCCATAACTGCTATTGTTCTTCCTCCCGCTTTCAATGCTGCTGAATGACTTTCGGTGTCTATTCCCTCGGCCATACCGGAAACAACGGTAAAACCATTTTTTGCTAATGCGGTACTAATTTGACGAGTCCATTTAATTCCGTATTCTGTGGGTTGACGAGTTCCCACAATTCCTACCAGGGGTTTTTGTCCTAAATTTTCCTGTAAATCAATTTCACCTCGATAATACAACAGCGGGGGTGGAGTAGGAATTTCTCGCAATAGTTGGGGATATTCTGGGTCTGCTGGTGTCCAAAACAGGGGGTTTATTTGTTGGTGTTGGGTAAGTAGTTGTTCGGGGTTTAAACGGAATCTTTGTTGAACAACTTTTTCTAAGGTCTGAATTCCAAAACCTTCGACTTTTCGCAATTCTCCAGGACTGGCTTTCCAAGCTGTTTCTAAATTACTAAAGTGCTGTTGTAATCTTTGTATTAGTATTGGACCAATACCAGGAATTTGTGACCAAGCTAACCAGTATTTACGTTCTTCTATACTTGACATTTTTGCATATTTAACCTTTGCTAAGTCCTACAAATTATCTAAAGCAGGAAAACGAACCACTCCAGGCACAGAGGACACGGAGGAATAAAAGTCTAAATTCATACTAATTAGGGTGATTCTAAATCGCGGCTACACAGATAAAACCTACCTGCGTGGGTTGGAAAGGCTTGATTTTCTGTTAGTCTGTGCAAGGTGGATCTGGTTTGTGTAGTAGTGTATTATATTCGCTAAAAAGTTTTCAAACATCCTCTAAGATATTTTTTGTGGGTGGTTGACTGTTTTTTTATTGGGAAGTCTTTAAATGTTGCTTTTTTAAATAATCAAATACTGATTTATCTCCAATGTCGGGAGGAATAGGTTGAATGATTTTCCGCACTGCAAAAATTAAAAAGCAAATTGTCCAAGTTGCTAATAAAATCTGTTCGGTTTGGGTGGATAAAATTCTTGTTAAATGTCCTAATAATAATATGGGAACTATGGGAGTTAAGATTTTAGTTTCTAAACGATTAAAGCAAAAACCTTCTTTAAAATAAATTCCTGTTAAAGCTGCAAAGGTGAAACCAATACCTAATATGGTCAATGGTTGATTATAAACGGTAATTGCAAAGGCTTGACTATCACTATGGGCGAAAATTAAGGCGGAAATGCTACCAATTATCCAGAAAATTTGCAAAATTTGGTGCAAAAATTTCATATAAATATGAATGGTTAATAAACTAATACCAAGTGCCAGACTAAAACAGGTGTAAATAGGTGTAATGGCTTGAATTACAGCGGGTTGGGGAGAAATTAAAACTAAACTACTACCCAGGGCAAAACACAATGCTGCTATCATTAATCCTGTACGATACATTATCACACTTTGGCGATCGCTCTGAGTAATTATAAATTCCCCAAATTGTCCTTGATATATTTCCGGTGATAATATTGTTTGTGTGGTCATATTCTTTAATTGTCTAGTCGTTTGGTTTTATATCCCCAACTTTTTTAATAAGTCGGGGTCCGATTTTGATTTGATTTGATTTAATGTCTCTTCCCAGCACCTAAATATAATTCTCCCACTTTTGGATCATGTAATAATTCTCTACCAGGTCCTGAGATAGCGTCTTTTCCTGATTCTAACACATAACCTCGGTCTGCCATTTCTAAGGCTTTACGGGCATTTTGCTCTACTAAAACTATAGCAGTTCCCGATCGGTTAATTTCCTTAATTTGCTCAAATACCTGATTTACCAAAATGGGAGATAATGCGGCTGAGGGTTCATCTAAGAGTAGTAAACTAGGTTCTAACATTAATGCTTTCCCCATGGCTAACATTTGTCTTTCTCCTCCAGAAAGAGTCCCCGCTCGTTGACGCAAGCGATCGCTCAATCTCGGAAACATATTGTATATTTTATCTTTAAGGGGTTTTAATGGCGTATTCCTGACAAAAGCCCCCATTTCTAAATTTTCATCTACGGTTAATGATGGAAAAACATTCGCAATTTGCGGAACATAGGACATACCTTTTTCTACAATTTGATTAGATTTTAAACCTACCAAATTCTGATTTTTAAAGGTAATTTTTCCGGTATGGGGTGTTAATAGTCCAAAAATAGTTTTTATTAATGTTGATTTACCCGCACCATTGGGACCAATTACTGTTACCAATTCCCCATTGGTAACGTGGAAGTTGATACCTTGTAAAATGTCTACATCTTTAATATATCCTGCGTGGACATTTTCTACTTTTAATAAATAATTATTCGTCATTTGTTAGTTGTTATTTGTCGGTTGTTATTTGTTAGTTGTCAGTTGTCGGTTATCAGTTGTTTTTCTTTTACCACTGACCACTGACCACTGACCCATGACTATTTTGGGGTTTTTTGCAATTCTGGTCTTTCTTCTGCCAAAATCGCATTTTCTACCGGACAAACTTGGAGACAGATGCCACAATCAATACAAGTAGCAAAATCAATCCAGTACCAATCTGTGCCTTTGACGTTTTTCCCTGGACCTTCATGAATACAAGCTACTGGACAAGCTTCTACGCAGTCAGCAACACCTTCACAAACGTCTGTAACAATACTATGTGGCATTTTTCCGATTCCTCCTCTTTTTTGTCCGTTATTCTTGACTTAGGATCCTGCTTCGATGGTATGAGAACCATCAGCTTTAATCCAAGCAATTTTGGTAATGGAGCGATCGCTTGCATATTGACGAATCGCGCTTACATCTCTTCCGCCTAAGTCTATTTCTACTCTCAATAACTCAGTATTGTCACGCATTTTTTGCGCATAATCAAAAGCCGCAGCTTCAGCGCCAGGAGTTTCTGGAACTACCAACCAATGACTAGCGGGGATATTTTGGGGTAATTGCTGATTAAATGAGAGAATTTGGTATAAATCATCAATACTCAGTTCAAAGCCGATACCGGGAATACTTTCACCTTGGGGATGATATAAACCTAGTAATTGGTCATAACGACCACCTCTTCCTAAAACCTGTGCTTGAGATTTTGTATCACTCACTACTTCAAATACAATGCCTGTGTAGTAGTCAATGGTTTGAATTAGGCTCAAATCAAGGATTAATGGGAATTTACCCTCTAGTAATTCTACCAGAGACTTGAGATTATTTATTGCTTCGTCCTGGTCTGGTTCTAGATCTAGACTACTGACTTTTTCTAAAACCTCTTGACTATCACCCCGCAAATCTAACATGATTTTAGCCCGCTGGTGTAGTTCTTCGCTCAAAGGCAAGGTATCAAGAGTTACATAATCCAAATGAGCGATCGCAGTACGGACTTGATTTCTAATTTCCGGGGGAAAAGCATTAAACAGGGAGCGAGTAATTCCCGCTTCCCCCAGAATTAACCGCCACCCTTGTAAATCCAATGCTGTGAAACAATCTGCTACTAATAGCAATACTTCCGCATTAGCTAATAATCCTCCCGCTCCCAGTAACTCCACCCCAGCTTGATAATACTCTTGCTGACGATTATGGCGGCCTTCCCAATTACGACGAAACACATTAGCATTGTAATAGAGTCGCTGGGGGTAGGTCGCATTTGTCATGCGAGTTACCACTGTCCGGGCGATAGATGCCGTCAATTCTGGACGCAATCCCAATTCTTCATTTTGACCATTTTGGAGTTGAATCACCATCTGACGCTGAATTGCTTCACCGGCCATCAAGGTATCCATTCTTTCCAGGGTTGAGGTGATAATCCTGTGATATCCCCAACGCTGAAATACTTGTTCTAATCTATCTTCAATCCAGCGTTTTTGCGCTACATCTAAAGGTAATAGATCCCTGGCTCCCGCTGCTGGTTGATACACCATTATTTTTTCTTCCCACCAAACAAACCGCCAAACAAACCGCCATTTCCAGACTTATCTGGTTGCTTCTCTTCATTTTTGGAAGAGTAATTCACTGGAGAATCACTATTTATCTTTCCTAAAGCCTGATCTACTTTGGGTTTCCATTTCCAAGCGATATTATCCTTGGGATTGAACTTCAGAGCGTTATCACAGTGAATTTTTGCCATTTTCAGTTGATTTTGCTTTAAATATACCATTGCTATCAAGCCATGGCAATGACTATTTCGCTGCTCTAATTTTAAGGCATCCTGTAATTTTACTGCGGCTTGGGACAATTAGTTTGTTTCTAGTAAATTTTCAGCGCGACGCAGGTATTTTTCTGTTAAGGATTCTTCTGTTAATGGTCAAGTGGGAGTTGAGGATAATTTTTGACTAAGTATATATATTTAATCAACCCCACCCCTAACCCCCTCCTCGCTTGGGGGGAGGGGGCTATGATTTGCCTTATTTAAGTGGATAATGCCTTATGTGATAGGAAATCATAGCAGAAATTTTTTATTTAGTGAACATAATTGAGTCAAATTGGCGTGTATTTTTCGGCAATATTTAGTTCTAAATTTGGTAATTAAGTTTGCAGAAAATGAGAATGAATTATCTAATCACTCCTCGATATTCTATGAACAAGCGAGGGGGAAAACGGCAACCGAGCAGTAAACAACCCCCAGCGATAATTCAAATCAAGGAGAATTCAGTCATGTCTACTTTATTTACCGCAGTATCTGTTGAACAACAAGAAATCGTAGCTGGTGGTGGTAGTGCTTTACTTAATGAAACTTTCATAAGCGCTCTCAGAAATGTACAAACAGGATATAGTATTTCAAACTTGAATGGTAGCCAAACTGGAAGTCAACAAGCTGTTGAAAAAATCAATTCTGCTGGTCGTCAAATTGGACTAGCTGATTTTCCAACAGTTATCTTACCAGCACAATTGTTCAACCAAGTAATGTAAGTAAGTTAACGAAACAAATTAAGCAGGTAGTCAGAAATATACTTGAGTTCTGATCTTTTCTACCTGCTGCAAAGAAGTGGTAAAAGAGAATAAAAATCTAGGATCATTTAATAGTATTTAATGATCGTTGAGATTTTACTCATGGCACTTCTCGTAACAAATTGGAGAAAGATTTATGTATCACAAAAAATGATACATAAATCTTATTTTTTAGAAGCAAGAGGTTTTACCATGTCTGATCATATAGAAATAGAAAACTCCGACCTGTTCATAAATTTATCAGAAAAAGAACAAGAGTCTATATCCGGGGGTGGGTCATCATCTTCACCCTTGGAAAGGTTTGATATATTTTACCAAAATATAAATATATCTACTAGGGGAATGAGTGAAATGAATGTTTCTCAAGGAAACTCTAGCGGATATGTGAGAAATGAAACTGAATATCAATTTTCTCAAACAACCTTTATTTTATCTTCATTATTTGGTAGAGGTGGTGGCCGTCGTCGCAATAGAAGCAGAAAAGGTAATAGCTTTTTAGCGAGTATATTTAATCTTTTCTAGCACAAAAATAAAACCAGGATCAGATAATTTTATATTCTACTATTCGGATTATATTTACCAGTGTTTACTACCAATTCAATAGAAATAAAAATAATATATTTTGATTCTTTTCTATGGTTATTTATTTATGAAACTCCAATTTGTTAAACAACATAGTGAAGAAGATTGTGCAGCAGCTTGTTTAGCTACAATATCCAAATATTATGGTCGTAATTTTACCCTCAGCCGCATTCGGGAAGTTGTTGGAACTGGACAATTTGGAACTACTTTATTAGGGTTAAGACGAGGTGCAGAAAGCCTGGGTTTTAAAGTTAATCCAGTCAAAACATCATCGGAAATAATTAATCGAATGAATGAAGCTCCCTTACCAGCAATTATTCACTGGAAAGGAAATCATTGGGTTGTTTTATACGGTAAAAAAGGCAAAAATTTTGTCATTGCAGATCCCGGAGTTGGGGTTCGTTATCTTTCTAAAAAAGATTTAATTGATGGTTGGAAAGATTGGTTAATTCTCTTGCTAGAACCAGATCCTATTCGCTTTTTTGAACAAGAAAGTGATAAAACTGGTGGCTTTTGGCGTTTCTTTCGACGAGTTTGGATTTATCGGGCCATTTTAGTCCAAGTTATACCTTTAAATTTGATCTTGGGTTTGTTATCTTTAGCTTCTCCTTTTTTATTACAAATTCTTACTGATGATGTGTTAGTTAGAGGTGACACAAAATTACTAACTACTGTAGCGATTTCCGTAGTAGTTATGAATTTTGTTTCTAATAGCCTTTCCTTTGTCCAATCTAACTTAATTGCTAACTTTGCTCAACGCTTACAATTAGGGCTAGTTTTAGATTTTGGTAGACAAATTTTGCGTTTACCTTTAAGTTATTACGAAGCTCGACGCAGTGGTGAAATAGTTAGTAGATTGCAAGATATTGAACAAATTAATCAATTAGTGGCTCAATTGGTTGTTACCTTACCCAGCCGATTTTTTATTGCCTTGATTTCTCTAAGTATCATGATTTTTTATAGCTGGAAATTAACCGGAATAGCGTTATTAATCTCCGTATTAATGACATTATCAACTATTATTTTTCAGCCAACTTTACAACAAAAGACTCGTGAACTTTTAGTTCAAGAAGCGGAAACTCAAGGGGTTTTAGTCGAAACTTTTAAAGGAGCATTAACTCTCAAAACAACTACCTCAGCACCCCAATTTTTAGATGAATTAGAAAGCCGTTTTATTCGTCTAGCTAATCTCATGTTTCGCACTATCCAAATTGGCATCATTAATAATACTTTTTCTGGTTTTATCTCTGCTATTGGTGGTGTTATTTTACTTTGGTTCGGTGGCTATTTAGTAATTAATCCCGCTGAAAATCTCAGTATTGGTAAATTACTAGCATTTAACTCTATGAATGGGAATTTTTTGGGTTTAATTGGTACAGTTATCGGCTTTGTTGAAGAATTTACTCGTGCGAAAACTGCAACCCAACGTTTAACAGAAGTTATTGATGCTACTCCAGAAAATGAAGATTATGGCAAAAAACCTGTTGTAAAAATTCCCGAAAATGTTGATATTTATTGTAAAAATTTGAAGTTTCACTATGCAGGAAGAATTGACTTTTTAGAAGGTTTTTCTTTAACAATTCCTGGTGGTCAAGTTGTGGCTTTAATTGGTAAATCTGGATGCGGTAAAAGTACCTTAGCTAAATTAATAGCTGGATTATATCCTCTGCAATCTGGTAATATCCAAATTGGAATTTATAACCTTCAAGACCTTTCTTTAGAATGTCTGCGTCAACAAGTGGTTCTTGTTCCCCAGGATGCTCATTTTTGGAGTCGTTCTATTATTGATAATTTTCGATTAGGAGCGCCTCATGTTAGCTTTGAACAGATTGTTCAAGCCTGTAAAATTTCTGGTGCTGATGAATTTATCAATAAGTTACCGGAGACATATCAAACTATTTTAGGAGAATTTGGTGCTAATATTTCTGGTGGACAAAGACAAAGATTAGCCATAGCTAGAGCCATTGTTACAGACCCACCAATTTTGATTTTAGATGAATCTACTGGGGGACTTGATCCAGTTAGTGAAGCCCAAGTTTTAGACCAATTATTTAAACATCGTCGAGGGAAAACAACTATTTTAATTACTCACAGACCTAAAGTAATTAATCGGGCTGACTGGATTGTTTTGATAGATCAAGGTAGGTTGAAATTAGAAGGTTCTTTAGAGGATTTACGCAATAAACCAGGAGATCATTTAGATTTTCTAATTCCTTAATTTCCCTTGTATTTACCTCTTATAAAGGGGGGAAAACCATCTGGTACTTCTGATAGGAATCCTATATATCATTCATTATTTAGATAACTATGCTTTACACTGATAATCAAGAATTTAATTCTGTAATTGGAAATGATAATTCACTTCCACCTATAAGTAGTTGGACATCCCTAGCAGGTTTATTTCTGATTGGGACTGTTATTACTGGTATTTATTTATCTTCATGGGTGAAATATAATGTTACTGTCAAAGCTAATGCTATTGTTCGTCCCATAGGTGAAACTCGTGTAGTGCAATCAAAGGTAGAAGGGACTATTAAAACTATCTTAGTCAAAGAAAATCAAATTGTTAAACAAGGAGATGTAATCGCCATTTTAGATACTGAACAATTGCTAATTAAAAAAAGTCAATTAGAAGAAAATATCAACCAGAATAAATTACAAATTTTACAAATTTATGCTCAAAACCGGACTTTAAATAATCAAATCATGGCTGAAAAAAAAGTCATACAAAGGGTTATTATTGCTGCTCAGGAGGATTTATTAAAAAATCAAAGGGAATATGAAGAGCGAAAGGTTAATACTGAAGGTGAATTAATAACAGCCCAGCTAAATATTCAAAAACAATTAGTAGATTTACAAAAGGCTGAAGCTGACTTAGAATTTGCAAAAGTGGATCGTGATCGCTATCAACAGTTGGCAGAAATGGGGGTAATTGGTAACCGAGAATTTGAGCAAAAACAGCTAGTTGTTCAACAAACAACCTTAACACTGGAAACTGCAAAAAAAGCTGTTGATATCGCTAATATAAAAGTTAAATTAAATAAAGCTGCAATTAATCCAACTACGGCAATGATGAATATGGCACAAGAACGTATTGCTCAAGAAACTGCTAAAGGTGAAGCAAATATAGCTGCTCTAAATAAAGAAAGGGTAGGCTTAATTCAGCGTTTGGTTGAAATACAAACTCAAATAAAACAATTACAAAAAGAACTTCAACAGCTAGAAAATCAGCGAAAAAATAGCACTATTGTTGCTACTAACGATGGGATTATTTTGAAACTAAATTTACGAAATTCTGGACAAGTTGTTCGCGCTGGTGAATCTATTACTGAGATTGTACCTGATGATCGTAATTCTTTAGTAATTAAAGCTCTGATTCCTAGCTCAGAAATTAATAAAATTACTGTTGGTCAAAAAGCACAACTTCGTGTTGATGCTTGTCCATATCCTGATTATGGAACTGCTAAGGGCGTTGTTAAAACGATTTCTCCTGATGCAATTACACCTCTAAGCAAAGATACAAATACTGCAATTTCTCCTGGTGCTAACTACTTTGAAGCTACAATTCAACCCGAAAAAAGTTCATTTGGAAATAATGATCGTCAGTGTTTTCTTCAGTCGGGAATGAATGGTACGGCCGATATTATTTCTAGGGAAGAAACAGTATTACAATTTATGTTAAGAAAAGCCAGATTGATTGCTGATTTGTGATTAGCTAACCAAAAAGTAGCGACATTCCATCAAACCTCTCTACAAGGGTTATAAAAAACATACAGCAAATTTTAGGTTTATGAAGTACCACAAATATCTCACCCTAACTTTTCCTTTTCCTAAGAGTGAATAATCTCCCCCCCTTTACAAACAGGGTAATTTCTAATTTAACTAAGTCATAATCATGATCAAGTTTATGACATCTGAGCCAAGAATTAAGCAAGCATTACAGTGGTGGTTTTATAGGGAATTTCTCAAACTATTTCTAGAATCTGAAAAAGTCCGTGATGATTTATTACAAGAATCTTTTACAATCCGACGTAATTTAGATTTATTAGTTATGGATAAACTAAGTTTATCAGTGACAGAAATTCAAGCACATATCAAAAAAATTGATAACCTTCATCATTCTTTAGTACAATTGAGCGATCGCTTATGTCCGATATCTATTCAAGATAGCTTACCTTTATGTATTGAGTGTTTACTAGAACCTTGGATTAACTCCTATCCCCATCTAGATTTTCAGGTTAATATGCCAATTTACTGGAGAATTGAAGAACCTGAATCTAGTTGGATAATTTTAAGGGTTTTAGAAGAATTACTCAGAATAACTTTACCAGAAACAGGAATTTTACTCCCCATTTATATTCATGTAACTCTCAAAGAAATAGGAAGTATAGCACTATTGGCTGTAAAAATTTCCTATCCTGATCTGTCTACTTTGATTTTTTATTCCCATTTACCAGAATTAGAATATCTTTACGATATCTTTAAATTATTAATATCAGGTAAATGCTCATTTTTTCACAAGCATCTGATGTCAACTTGGCACTTTTATTGGTAACTAATTTGGCGTGAATAATTGTCACAGGACTTACGCAACTGGCAAAACAGATCACTAGTGAAGGAAGCCAAGTGGTCATTTAAATCAGACCAAATACATCTAAACATCTGGACGCTTTAGTTGCACCAATTAGATAAACCAATTAGATAAACCAATTAAATAAACCAATTAAATAAAAAAGTATCCCCTCTTCGGAAGAGACGCTGTAAACAACGTCTCCCTACACTTGATTGTTATTTTCTATTTACTTGCTTGTTCCGTTAACTTAGTTAGCACATCATTAGAACGTTCTACAAAGGATTTCATCCCCTCTGCATTAAAACCTTTTTGAGACATTAATGCTAAATCATAAACGTGCTGACAAATTATGGTCACTAATTGACTCGTATGGGATACACCATCACCATGAATAATAGTACCCTGATTAAGATTAATCAAGTTTTGAATTAACGGGTGGGCAGTATTTACTAGCAAAATATGTTCTTCGGGAAATTCAGTGGTTTGCTGCTGCATCATAGCGGTCATTTCCCGCATCCGACGCAGAAATTCCGGTAATAATACCATTGCTGGTGGTGTTCCTTGGGGGTCATCGGATTTCAGTGACTCAGTGCGGATGTTCAATTTTGGCTTATTCAGTGCCTTCTCAAATAGTTCTTTAATCACTTCTCCTTTCGTCTTGTTGGTGGTGGGATCAACAATTTCACCAGTTTTGTCCTCTAGAAGGGTATTATCTAAATCCGAGTCCACCCGTGTAAATTTAACATCCCGATATTCTTGTTCGAGGAAGTTAATAAAGTGGGTATCAATAAAGGAGTCCATAAATAGGACTTCTAAACCCTGATTTTTGTGCAGTTCAATATAGGTATATTGACTTGCTTCATCTGTGCTGTAAAATACTTTATTTTCATGACGTTCTTTATTCCGTTCCAAGTATTCTTTCAGGGTTATATATGGTAAATTAATACTATTAGCTGAGGTGGCATCTTGCCAAGCATCATCTTCAGCGGTTTGAACTTCAACCGCTGCTGCGGCTTCTAATTTAGCCGTAGTGCGGAAAACAATGATATCTTCTACCTGTTTTTTGAATTTATCATCATTGAGAACACCGAACTTGACAAATGTTCCCAAATCTTTCCAGATTTTTATGTATTGTTCCCTGTCATCGCGGTATAATTCCTTTAGTCTATCGCCAACTTTTTTGGCAATATAATCTCCTATTCTCTTAATAGTGCGATCGCCTTGTAATGCACTTCGAGAAACATTTAAAGGAATATCAGTGCTATCAATTACACCTCGCATTGGCATTAAAAATTGGGGAATAATTTCCTCACAATTATCACTGACAAACACCTGATTACAGAATAACTTAATTTGTCCCTTGGTAACATCTACATCAGGGCGCATTTTCGGAAAGTAGAGAATACCATTAATTACAAAGGGATAATCTGTATTTAAATGTACCCATAGCAAGGGTTCTTCCTGAAAAGGATACAAATAGCGGTAAAATTCTAAATAGTCTTCTTTAGTAAGACTACTAGGAGAATCACGCCATGCAGCTTTTTGTTTATTTAAAGTTTCCCCATCCATTTTAATGGGAACCGGCATAAAATCACAATAGGTCTTGACAAGATTCCTAATTCGTGCTGGTTCTAAAAATTCCTCTTCTTCCCCTTCCAAGGTGAGAATAATTGTAGTTCCGTGACTGGTACGTTGGGACTCATCTAAAATAAACTTAGGAGAACCATCACAAGTCCAACGAACTGCTTGTGCGCCTTCTTTGTATGAAAGAGTATCAATTTGTACTTGTTTGGCAACCATAAAAGAAGAGTAGAAACCCAAACCGAAATGACCGATAATCGGTTGGTCTGCTTTTCCTTCATACTTGTGAATAAATTCCTCAGCACTAGAGAAAGCGACTTGGTTAATATATTTTTTTACTTCCTCTGCTGTCATTCCAATCCCATTATCAGTAATGGAGAGAGTTTTGTTGTCTTTATCAATGCTAATGGTAATTTCTGGTTCACCAATTTCACCATTATATTCACCAGCGCGGGACACCATATTTAACTTTTGGATAGCGTCTACCCCGTTAGATACCAGTTCCCGCAAGAAGATTTGATGGTCTGAGTAGAGAGACTTCTTGATAATTGGGAAAATATTCTCAGTATGAATACTGATGTTACCTTGTTCTAGCATAGTTATTCGTCGGTTTTACTTGCAGATATAGATTCTGAAAATCAATTTTCGGTGATTTTATCTTTTTTGGGGTAAGGAATACCTCTTATTTATAATTCGGATTACACTACCATGATCATGATTATTGAATATCTTCGATAATTATGCCGATAATAAGTATATTCAAATATTTTTAGTCAAGATTTTATGAACCCTATAACCTTAACTACTGCTATGACTACTATATTTCTCACGGGAGCGTTACAGAAACTGGGTGAAAATTTTAGTGATGTTTTAATGCAAAAGGTTCGTGACATTATTAGTAGATGGGAACCAACAAGCCAAATTTGTTCCGAATTGGGACAAGAGCAATTATTTTTTCACTCTCTGATTTTTGTGGTATAAACTCAATTGGGAATACTACAAACCTCCGCTTTTTATCATAAACAAGCTGGGTTGATTGTCACCAAGTTTGTTGACGAATACGAGTTTTAAATGATATGTCTAATTGCAACTGGAAATTTTTAAGATCAATTATATCTTGGCAAAGTTTATTGACTGTAATTATTAGTCATAGCTTATTGATTCTTAACTTAGAAGCCCAAGCAGCCAAAGCTTCTCTTCCCCACCAGAGAATAAGCCAAAGGGACGAGCCTCCCCGGAGGGATAGGACAGCCCTACCCATTGCTCAAAAGAGAGAAGATTGTCGGGTATCATCAAAAGCAGCCCAACAAAAAGATAAATTACGTTTATTAGCTCTTGCAAACAATAAAGAGGCGAAAAGGGACTATCAAAAACTACTAAAACAGCATACAGAAGAATTACAAGAATGCCGCAGTCGAACTTGGCCAGAGACTCAAGCTATTTGGTTACGTTTATATCCTTGTGATATCCAACCAGGAGCAATTGATCAAATTATGGATCGAATTGTTAACCAAGGCTACAACCAAGTTTATTTAGAAGTATTTTATGATGGACAGGTACTATTACCAGCAGCAACAAACCCGACAGTTTGGCCAGCAGTAGTTCGGATTCGTGGTGCAGAAAAAGTAGATTTATTAGCCGTAGCCATCAAAAAAGCGCAACAAAGGGGGTTAAAAGTATATGCTTGGATGTTTACCAATAACTTTGGTTATACCTATGCTCAACGTCCAGATAGACAAAATGCGATCGCCCGTAATGGCAAAAATCAAACCAGTTTATCCGTAGTAGAGGACGGATCTCAAGTCTTTATTGATCCCTACAATCCCCAGGCTAGAAGCGATTATTACCGCATGGTGCAGCAGGTGATCCGCCGTCGTCCTGATGGTATTCTCTTAGACTATGTACGCTATCCCCGCCAGTCTGGTGCGGATTCCATTGTTACCAAAGTTCAGGACTTATGGCTATTTACCCCCGCCACCCAAGAATTTTTATTTCGCCGCGCCCAAAATTCCAAAGGGCGGGAATTAATTCGCCGGTTTCTCACTAAGGGATATATTAGCAGCGGCGATATAGCGGAAGTTGATCAACGCTACCCGCAAGAAGATGAACCAATGTGGGAAGGGCGTATTCCTGCGAAAAAACAAAAATCTCTGACTTCTTCAGGGGAAAAACAGCGCATTTTGCAATTAGATTTGTGGTTACTCACCGTTGCTCATGCTATGCAAGGGATCTTAGATTTTGTCGCTTTAGCAAGTTATCCCGCCAAACAACAAGGTATACCCGCCGGAGTAGTCTTTTTTCCCGAAGGAAATCAAGCTTTAGGACAAGGGTATGATTCCCGGTTGCAACCTTGGGATAAATTCCCTAGCATCTTAGAATGGCATCCCATGTCCTACGCAACTTGCGGTGATGCTAGTTGTATTGTAGCGCAAGTAAAACAGGTTTTAGCACTGAGTAAACCAGGTACAAAAGTTATTCCCGCTTTAGCTGGTCACTGGGGGGAATCAATTAATAATCGTCCATCCTTGGAAGCGCAAATGCAAGCACTATACCAATTATCTCCTCAAATTAAGAGTGTGAGCCATTTTGCTTATTCTTGGCAATATCCTGAACATGATAGTGAACGGAAATCTTGTAATTTTCGCTAAATTTCCCTAGATATTGTATTCTAGGAGAATTTTGTTATCTGCGGGATCTAGATAGAGGACTTAAGCAAATGTCATATTAAATATCTAGAAATATCTAGGGTGCGTCAAACTGGGTAAATACTATCAACAAACAGATGAATCACAAAACTACATTACTAACTTTTGCGCCTGTGACTATCACATTTTTTTCTGTCACACTCGGAACAGTCATTGCACAGACAAAACTCACCAGTCAAGCCAAAGTAACTGTCAATAGTATGGGTCCAGTAAAAATAGGGATGAATCTTCCTGAAGCTGCTGCTGCGGCTAATACTCGTTTATCTGTTAGCTATGCTGGAAGTGATAGTTGTTACTATCTACAAACGGAAGGAGAACTCAAAGGTGTGTCATTTATGGTGACAAAAGATGATGTTAAGAGTCGTCTCCAATATGTTACCAGCGATGTTATTGCCAGAGTAGATGTAAATAATCCCAAAATAACTACTGTTTCTGGTGCAAAAATTGGTGATACAGAAGCGCGAATTAAATCACTTTACCCTGGACAAATTAAAGTTACACCCCATAAATATACAAAGGGATATTATTTAACTTTTATTCCCAAAAATAAAGCCGAACAAAACTATCGCATTGTTTTTGAAACTGATGGTCAGCGTGTAACTAGGTATAGAGCGGGTAAACTACCAGAAGTGGAATATGTAGAGGGATGCAGTTAAGTTGATTTTTAGTAAAATAGACAATTCTATTATGTCATCTCCAGCAATTACCACTGTAATTAAGAGGATTTACAGGATTTTTTATGAATATTTATCTGAGAATATTTCAGGTTTTAAAGATGAGTTTTTTCTTCATCTTGATATGGCTACGCCACGCTACGCTATCAGACAGTAGACAGTAGCGTGTGTTAGCAAAGCGTAACGCACCAAAATTTATTAAATTTAATCTCATGAATTAATGTGAGTTACGTTTATGGGACAATTATTCATGTAGATATTAGAGATGAAAAAATTTGGATTCAGAGAGATTGTACAATCCCTTGGTTCTCTCCCCTTGAGAACAGCAGAAACTAAAATATTAGTATCAATAATCACCTTCATTCTCCACTCTGATAAGCATTTTCAGGATGTTTCCCCGCATAGTGGAATATGTTGAGGGATGCAGTTAAGTTTATATTTAGTAAAATAGACTGGTAAGGTTTAAAAGGAAATTAGATTATGTCATCTCCAGCAATTACCACCGTAGTTAAAATGATGGAATCTTTATCTGAAGATGTACAAGACAGAATTGCAGAACATCTGAGAGAATATTTGGCAGATTTGCAAGATGAACTTAAATGGGATAATTCATTTAAGAAAACTCAAGAAAAATTGATTGCATCTGCTCAACGTGCTAAAAGAGAGATTGCGGAAGGACTTGCAAAACCAATGGACTATGACAAGTTATAAATTCAGGATTTATATCTGGCTTCAGAAAAGACTAGATTTGGTGTATATACCATTAGAGGTTATCAACACCTATGAAGTCAGCAACCCTTCCTTCTTTTTGGGATGAATATCAGTCTCTTGACAAGCAAGTTAGACAGAGTGCGAGAAAAGCTTATCGGTTATGGAGAGAAAATCCTTTTTATCCGTCTTTGCATTTCAAATGTATAAATAACCAGGAAAATATTTGGTCTGTCAGGATAAATCTCAATTATCGAGCAATTGGGGTTTTGGATGGTGATACAGTTACATGGTTTTGGATTGGTAGTCATGACGATTATGAAAATTTCTTTTCATAATCAGAATCAGGATACTCAGGATTTTCTGTGAATAATTATCTAGGGATATTTCAGGTTTTAAAGATGAGTTTTTTCTTCATCCTAAAAATGCTTAATTGTCTGAATCAGGATACCCAGGATTAGAGGATTTACAGGATTTTTTATGAATATTTATCTGGGAATATTCCAGGTTTTAAAGATGAGTTTTTTCTTCATCTTGATATGGCTACGCCACGCTACGCTATCAGACAGTAGACAGTAGCGTGTGTTAGCAAAGCGTAACGCACTAAAATTAATTAAATTTAATCTCATGAATTAATGTGAGTTACGTTTATGGGACAATTATTCATGTAGATATTAGAGATGGAAAAATTTGGATTCAGAGAGATTTTACTGAGGAAGGGGTAGCTAGTGAGTTGGTAGAATTGGGAGTACCAAACGGATATTGTTTTAGGTTTTAAGCCACCTTATATGAGACAGTTTACTGATTTTGTATCTATCATCATACTTTTGAAAATATTATAGATATTGTTGTAAATAGTCTATATAATCTTGGCATCTATCCATACAAGGACTTCTTAAGTATTGATAGTCATATTCATATTCTATAAAAAGTGGATATGTTTCTATATCTTCTATATCTTCTAACCCAGATATGTTTAAATATTCTACATACCTCTCTAAATCCTTCTCTAAATCCCCCTTTTCTAATTCTAAATTCTTAATATAGGCATCTTTTTGAGCAATCTGCTTTTGCAATTCATTCGGATAAATATTATTGTTGTTACTTATCTCATTTAATCGTGATTCTTTATCATTAAGATTTATTTCTAGCTGTTTAATTCTTTGAATATTTTGATTATTTTCAATTTCTAACTTTTGGATATCATTATCTTTTTGAGCAATCTGGAATTGTATATTTTCTAGATAACTATGATTATTACTAACTTCAAATGTATTCCGTTGCAATTCTAAATCTCTTATTTTCTCAGTGAGAGATTGAATTTGCCCTTCTAATTGTTGAACGCGATTATTCAAATTAATTTTTTCTTGTGTAAGTAATTCACAATTAGATTGCTGGGTAATAATATTGGCTTCTAATAACGAGATATTTTGTAAATTTCCAGCTTTTTCTATTTCTAAAGTTTGAATATAAGCATCTTTCTGAATTATTAAAGATTGCAGATTATTTGATTCATGTTGAATCGGCTCTAACTCAATATTATGATCTGATTTAGACTGTAGTAACTGGTTTTTATTATTTCTAAATAATAATCTTATAATTAAGATTATCGCTATTAAAATGCTAATGATACAGCAAGTAGCTTTGAGTGAGGTACACATTATGCGGGCAAGATGCCCGCACCACAAAAGTTTTATCATTAATATCTGTACTTCATAATACCGGAAACTGCCGTATATCATACAAATACCTCTTTAATCACTAATTAGGTAAAGTTAACTTTGTAAAGATGTGTAAAAATAAGTAACCATTATTGAAGTTCATGAAGAATCATAAACTATTCGCTATCAGTAGGACTGACATAGCTTATTTAAGCTTGTTTACTCAATTTTTAGTTTGCGTCTTTGCGCGAAACAAAAAATATTCATAACCCGGCGAATATAATTCGCGTCTGCACAGACAAAACCCGCCGAGTTCAAAAATCTTGCTTTTAGTCCACTCAGGTGGACTTCGTTTGTATAGCCGCGTTCGCGTAGCGTGCTGGAAGCATCTTTCTAATCGCCAGGGCTTCTCAATTATTCATTGAAACAAAGACTCCAAATCTCGATAACCACTAACTACACGGACAATTTCAATTCCACCATTAATAACTCGATAAAGAATCACGTAACCATCTAAAGGAACACCCCGCAAATCAAACCTAATATTTTCATAGCTACGCCCCATATTAGGGAAATTAGCTAAATACTGACACCTCTTTTCAAACTCATCAACAAAACGCTCTCCAGCATCAATATTTCTAGTAACAAAATAATCAATAATTTCTGATAAATCACGACTAGCTTCTGGAGAAATCATAAGTATTTTCATCCTTATCTCTCTCTCGCTTGACGCAACTTATCCCGCAATTGTGAAATCACAACTTCCCCATTAATACCTTCACCTCTATCTAATTGTTCAATAGCAACATCCACCTTTTCCCGTGTTTCTTCCACCCAATTCTGATAACCCTTATCCCACTCCAAAAGCAATTTTAACGCCTTACTAATTACATCTTCAGGATTTGTATATCTACCTGTGGCAATTTGCGCTTGAATAATTTGCTCTAATTCCGGTTTAATTTGGATATTCATAATTTTACCTTTTTATACTAATTGCTCAAAATCTCGAAGAGAAAAACCTTTCCACTTTAAAAGTCTATAGGCATAAGCTTTTTTTAACATTAAATAATCAGCACTCACTCGTAGAGATTTCAACAATAACCTATCAGATTCACTTAATTGATTATTTTTATTTTTTTCTATTTTCTAATAGTTGAAAATGTAATTCTTGCTGACTTTGGTGTAATTTGACTTTGAGCAATATTTAATAATTCCTCAATCGTTAACTCTTGCATAGCTATTAATTCTCCTTATAATTTCAGATGTGCATACTTTTGGTAATGAATAATATTTCAGATTTTATTGATTTTCAAGAGATTCAGATTGAGAATTGGTTTGTTTAGATTATAAATATTTTTTGTCTGAATCAGGATGCCCAGGATTAGAGGATTAATAGGATTTTATATGAATATTTATCTGGAAATATTCCAGATTTTAAAGATTAGTTTTTTTCTTCATTCTGTACATCCTTAAATCCTGGATATCCTGATTCAGACAGTAGGGTGTCATTAACTCCGTGTCCTCTGCGCCTGGAGTGGTTCGTTAAAAACAATCCAGGGGCGGACAAACCGCCCCCATTAAAATCAGGTAACACCAAAAACAATCACCAAGCCCAAAACAGCCCCAAAAACGATCAAGGCATAGAATTGAACCCGACCATTTTCCAAGTATTTCAAACCTTCACCACTGACAAGAGTAAAGAAACCCGTGAGATTAACAGCACCGTCAACAACGCGGAAATCAACTTCCATCACTTGTCTAGCCACACGACGCAAACCGAGAACAAAAACACGATGATAAATATCATCAAAGTACCATTTATTCAAGGATAAATCATAGAGTGGTTGAATTTTAGAAGCGATCGCACTAGGATCGATTTTCCGAGCCAAATACATCAGCACCGCTAAAGTAATCCCAATCACAGAAACCGCCACAGAACTACCAGCCATCACATAAAATTCATGGGGGTCAAATTCCGCAGCCTTTTCCAGAACTTCGGCTAAAGTTTCGCTAGGGGGAAAGATAAACTGCTCAAAATAATTGGCATAGGGAGTACCCACCAAACCAATTAACATAGAAGGAATAGCCAAAACCACCAAAGGTAAACTCATAGTCCAAGGAGACTCATGGGGAGAATGGCTGTGTCCGTGGGATTCATGGGAATGACTATCTAATTCTCCCTTTTTCATCGCCCCAGGACCGAAATTAGGAGCTAATTCTGCTGTACCTGATTTTTGTGCCAAAGCAGCAGCAGCATTTTTGAGTTTTACCTTGATTTTCTCATCATTACCCCGGAATTTACCTTCAAATGTTGAGAAATACATTCTAAACATATAAAAAGCTGTAATTCCTGCTGTCACCCAACCAATAAACCACAGGAAGGGGTTAGCAGCAAAGGCCGCGCCCAAAATTTCATCTTTTGACCAGAAACCGGCAAAGGGAGGAATCCCCGCAATGGCCAAGCAACCAATCAAAAAGGTGAAACCAGTCACGGGCATATATTTCCGCAGTCCACCCATTAAGCGCATATCTTGCGCTAGTACGGGGTCATGACCAACAACTGCTTCCATACCATGAATTACCGAACCAGAACCCAGGAATAACATCGCTTTAAAATAAGCGTGAGTCATCAGGTGGAATAAACCGGCGCTATAAGCACCCACTCCCATGGCCATGACCATATAACCAAGTTGGGAAATAGTGGAATAAGCCAAACCCTTTTTAATGTCATTTTGGGTAATGGCGATAGTTGCCCCTAAAAACGCCGTCAATGCGCCAGTAAAAGCAATTACGTTCATTGCTGCTGGCACATTTTCAAATACTGGATACATCCGGGCAATGAGGAATACACCCGCTGCTACCATTGTCGCTGCATGGATGAGGGCAGAAATGGGAGTAGGACCTTCCATTGCGTCTGGTAGCCAGACATGGAGTGGGAATTGGGCCGATTTAGCAACAGGTCCAAGGAAGACTAAAATCGCCAACACAATGGCGAGGAAATTGCTAATAGAGCCAGTTTCTACTAGGTTTGATAGGCGATCGCCCATGACCATAAAATCAAAGCTTCCTGTCGCCCAGAACAGCCCCAAAATGCCTAATAATAAGCCGAAGTCACCGACCCGGTTTGTAACAAATGCTTTTTGGCAGGCCTCTGCTGCGGCTTTGCGGTCATACCAAAAGCCCACTAGGAGGTAGGAACACATCCCCACCAATTCCCAGAAAATGTAAACTTGTACCAGGTTGGGGCTGACCACCAAACCTAACATGGAAGAGCCAAATAAGCTGAGATAGGCATAAAACCGCACATAACCGGGGTCATGAGCCATGTAGCCATCGGTGTAAATCATCACCAAAACTGCTACTGTGGTGACAATTACCAGCATTAAGGCTGTAAGGTGGTCAATAGTGTAGCCCATAGTCAGGTGAAAATTTCCTGCTGCTGCCCATTCCAGGGTGCGGAGGTAAGGTGCATGGCCTTGAATTTGACTCCACAGCAAGGCCGACGACAGAACCATAGAAGCTCCCATAAGGGAGATAATGACTACAGCATTTAATTGTCGCAGGCGGTTTGTCACCTGATTGATCGAGATTAGCCCTAGACCGACTAGCATTGCTCCCAAGAGAGGTAATACTGGAATCAGCCAGGCATACTGATAGATTAATTCCATCACTAACGCCTACTTTTAGAATTCTGTACAAACAAAGGGTGAGTTAACTGAAGAATCAGAACTGTTAGTAATTGTGACATAGACCCTTGAGGATAAAATACCCCACCTGATACCCTTTGAGTGGGGTGTTAAGCATGGTTTTAGATTTGGGACTCACCAAGCACCAAATCAATTAAAATAGCTTACTGAGCCTACTGTAATGCTTACGCCTCTAAAATAGCCTAACAGTCAGCCTTGGGGCTATAAAATTTCTAAAAACTTCTGCTTTTTGTCTTTTGTCACTTACTTTTTAATTGCACTTAATTGTACATCGTTGTATTTTAATTCGGCTGTTTTTATGCCAGTGTCAGTTTTATTAGTGATTTTGTAAGTAAGTTGAATTGCTTCTAAGGCTTGACGTAAATCGTCTCTACCACAAAAACCTTCTAAGCGTTGCTTGACTATTCCTTTTTCAATTAGCAGTAAAGTCGGTAGGGATTTGAGGCGATAGGTATTAGACAACTTGAAATTTTGATCAGCGTTGACTCCGGCCAACTTAATTTCATCACCACATTGGGTTTGAAATTGCAATAAAAGCGGGTGAATAACGCGACATAGAGCGCACCAGGGCGCTTCAAAATAAACTAAAACGGGAACTGGAGATGCCAAAACTTCTTGATTAAATGTCCGTTCACTGACCGAAAACACCATGATGCCTCTTGGAATATAAGGTTTTTATATGAAAACAAAAACAATGGTCAGTAGCAGCAATTGGTAAGTCATTAAAAGAACATCTGATTTTTAGATTTTTCTGTGAACAAATAAACCACCGTGAATGTCGCGCTGGCTGTTCTCAATGTTCAAATCCTGATTGCTATTGACTACTACTGCCTTATAAGACTTTGACAATGCTGATAGCGTATATTGCTGTAGTTCATACATTGCTGTTTATTTCCCGTTTTTACCAAGGTAGAAAGCTACTTATTGTTTACGGGGATAAATTCTGCCTGAGACTGAGGAACAAATCCTTTTTTCCACCTTAGTGAAAAACAGTCTCATGATAGATGCTGAAATTTATCCTACATTGTTTTGGTAGCAAGTGATGATCACAAAATTTTATTAAATTTATATTTTTTGTTAATCTTGGGGATCAGACGAAACTACCACATTATCCTACTTGTTGCCACGAATAACAAGGGGTGAGACCACCATAATAAACCAGTAAAAATGGCAACTCCTAAATAAGCAGGACGCAGAAATTCCTGCCAGTTTAAAGATTGACGGCCATCAATAATTGCTTGAAAGGGAATAATAGAAGTCCGCTGCTTGAGAAGTGCAAAAGCTTCTCCATAGCGTTGACTTAAACGCCGATCTCCATGCCATACTCCAAAAAGGTGATGTAGTATCAGACCTATTGAAGTAACAAGAGTGAAGCTAGTACCTAACCAGAGAGTATGGGCTACACACCAAATTACCTGTCCCACCATTTGCGGGTGACGGGTAATACGGATAATCCCGGTTTCATAAAGATGAACTTGGGGCTTTTGAATAGCGGCAATTTCTAGTAAATTGAAGGTAGCCGGATATAAAAACAAAAAAGATACAGCAGATAATATCCAAACTAATGTTCCTACCCCCGGAATACCTTGCACCTGCCAAAGTTGCCATCCATCATAACGATGATTAAAAAAGTAAACAATTAATAGCACGGCTAAGGGTAAGCTGATTAATGCGAATAAAATGCGATAAAGCCGCGGTCCAATGTATTTTTCAGCCCAAGGACGCATAGCAGCACCTCCACTATGGGCAATTGCAAAAACTAATTGTAACCCCAGTATGACAAAATGACTGGGAGTAAACCAAGAATTGGGCATGATAGATAAAACTCAATTTAAGATTCTCAAAAACGAAAGAAGTTACTATTTATGGGTAAACATTGGGTAAACATCTTGAATTTTAACAGATTATACACGACAGGATTTCTGTCAATATGTTGTGGTAAGTGTTTTAGTTAGTTCTTTAAATTTAACTATTGCCTAAATTATGACTAGTCGCAAAGCTACTCACCCCGATTTATTTTTCCAGCTACTCATACATCCAAATTTCTGGGTTAAGCCTTATGTCTGACCTTCCTTTTACATTAGATCAGTTACGTATTCTCAAAGCTATCGCCCAAGAAGGGAGTTTTAAACGGGCTGCTGATAGTCTTTATGTCTCCCAACCGGCTGTCAGTTTGCAAGTTCAAAACCTGGAAAGGCAATTGGATGTTCCCATATTTGACAGGGGAGGCCGTCGCGCTCAATTAACAGAGGCGGGACATCTACTCCTGAGTTATGGGGAAAAAATCCTCAGTTTATGTCAGGAAACCTGCCGCGCTATTGAGGACTTGCAAAATCTTCAAGGTGGTACATTAATTGTCGGCGCGTCCCAAACCACTGGTACTTATCTTTTACCGAAAATGATCGGCTTATTCCGACAAAAGTATCCAGATGTGGCTGTGCAATTGCACGTCCATTCTACCAGACGCACCGCTTGGAGTGTTGCCAATGGCCAGATTGATCTGGCGATCATTGGTGGGGAAATTCCCGCTGAATTGGGGGAGTCTTTAAAAACTATTCCTTATGCTGAGGATGAATTGGCACTCATTTTACCCACGTCCCATCCCTTTGCTAAATTAGAAACAATCCAAAAAGAAGACCTATATAAACTACAATTCATTGCTCTCGACTCCCAATCAACCATCCGCAAAGTTATTGACCAGGTGCTGGCACGTTGTAATATTGACACCAGGCGGTTTAAGTTGGAAATGGAACTTAATTCCATAGAAGCGATTAAAAATGCCGTCCAGTCTGGCTTAGGTGCTGCCTTTGTCTCTACTTCTGCCATTGCTAAAGAATTACAAATGGGTGTTCTCCATCATGCACCAATCCAGGACGTTGTAGTCAAGCGTACACTTTGGTTAATATTTAACCCTAGCCGTTATAGATCCAAAGCAGCAGAGGCTTTTAGTCAGGAGATATTACCTGAATTTGCTAACCCAGTTTGGATTCAGGATATGTTAAAGTTAACACAAATGGATCTAGTCGTAAATACATTAGACCTAGCGGCACCAAACCCTACTGATGGCAGTTAAAAGATTCCAGTATCATTAGATTAATTGCTAATGACTACTGGACTAAATCGGACTTAATTTATTAATTTGATACTGCATAAATACCTAAATTACAGTAATTATCCAGTTTAAATGCGTAACAGCTTAATCACCACTGACTAAAGATAATATGCAAGTCCACTGCACTCGTCCCCACTGTCAACGTCCCGAAAATCACTTTACTGATTTAGATGATATTCACACCTTAAAAACAGTACAACAGAAATATTGTATTACCTGCGGTATGCCGCTGATTTTACGTGACCGATATTTGCCAATTAAACTTTTGGGTCAGGGGGGTTTTGGTGCGGCTTTTTTAGCAATTGACCGCGATACTCCCAGTTTGCGTCAATGTGTGATTAAACAATTTCAGCCCAGCATTAATTTAACAGAAGAAGCCTTAGAAAAAGCCAAAATTCTCTTTGCACAAGAAGCAGAAGTTTTAGAAGCAATAGGTAATGAACATCCGCAAATACCTAATTTATTTGCTTTTTTTACGATTACAGTTCCTAGTTTACAAAGCTTACAAATAAATAAACCGCAGCAGTTTTTTTATTTAGTTCAGCAATATATTCATGGACAAACTTTAGAGGAAGAATTAATTCAACAGGGTAATTTTTCTGAACAAAAAGTTATGGAAATACTCAAAGAAATTCTCCCAGTTCTCCAGTTTATTCATGACAGAAATATTATCCATAGAGATATTAAACCTTCCAATATTATGCGTTGTCGTGATGGTAAGCTCTTTTTGCTAGATTTCGGTGCAGTTAAATTAATTGCTAATGCGTCCCCTAGTTCTACGGGCATTTATTCTTTAGGATTTGCACCTCCAGAACAAATGAACAGTAGTCAAGTATTTCCATCTACGGATTTGTATGCCTTAGCTGTTACTCTATTAACGTTACTGACAGGTCAAGAAAGGAGTAAGCTATTTAACGCTTATACAAATCAATGGCAATGGCGGGCGCAAATCACCCTGAAACCGCGACTGGCAGATATTTTAGATAAAATGCTCCTACCTGCTGCTAGTGAGCGTTTTCAGTCAGCACAGGCGGTGCTAGAGGCTCTTTTTCCTCCTTCGGTTGCACCAACAACATCATCACAATTCCCAACTCAACCACCTCACCCACAACCAATTCAGCCTCAAGTATCAAATCAACCAACTTTTACTATTTGGGAATTATTATCTGGGGCTGCTTTTAGTGGGTTTGAAGGGGCATTAATTGCGATCGCTTTTTTCAGTTTATCCAAAAATATTATCATCACTTTTCTAATTTCTATTGTGATTTTGAGTGGTTTAATTTTCGCTCAAACTAGACGCTGGCTGGAAAAATTTGATTTGCTAATTATCCCCGCAATCAGTTTGACAATTATATTTTTTATCCCTTATTTACGAGGTGATATTGGCATTGAGCAAATAATTATTTTAGCTGTGGCTGCGGCGTTAATTTCAATGATATCAACAACCTTATTTAAGCTCATTTATAAACTATTATCTTCCCTGCTTTAGAAAAAATATCCTTAACCCCAAAACCACAAACTTATGTCTCCCAAAAAAGAAACTCTTCCCCTGCTTCTATATTTGATTGCTACCATTAGTTTAATGTTGGTTGGTTCATCGTTTATCATTTTTATAATTAGTTCCGAGATAACATCTACTTCTCCCAGTTCAGTAACTAGTTGCAACGTCTCTAATCTTCCCCAAGGGATTTTTAGTTATGGTGGTAGTACCACCTGGGCTACTCTTCGTAAAGACGTAGATTCTGTACTACAAAAAATTTGTCCTCAGTTTGTTTTACGTTACATACAACCACTTTTTAAAGACCCAGGTTCGGGAACTGGGATTCAAATGTTGATAGATAATCAACTAGCTTTTATTCAATCTTCCCGCTCCATTAAATTAGAAGAAACCAGCCAAGCGCAACAAAAAGGATTCAGGTTAAAAGAAATTATCGTAGCAATTGATGCTATTGCGATCGCAGTTAATCATAACTTAAATATCCCCGGATTAACCACTGCCCAGATTAAAGATATTTACACTGGTAAAGTTACTAACTGGCAAAAATTAGGTGGTGCAAATTTACCTATTATTCCCTTATCCCGCAGTCAAGAAGCTGGTGGTACAGTGGATTTTTTTATTGAATATGTTCTTAACAAAGATAAATTTGGTAACAATGTTAATTACATTCCTACAACCACAGAAGCCCTGAGAAAAATAGCCAATACTCCGGGGGGAATTTATTACGGTTCCGCTCCTGAAATCGTCCCGCAATGTACCATTAAATCCCTACCAATTGGACGAACAAACGGGCAATTTGTCACACCTTATCAACAACCAGAAATAGCTCAGTCTCAATGTCCAAATCAGCGTAACCAGTTGAACACTGAGAATTTTCGCAATGGAAATTACCCAATCACCCGCAACTTATTTGTAATAATCAAACAAAATGGTCAATCAGATCAACAAGCTGGAGAAGCTTATGCAAATTGGTTATTAACATCTCAAGGTCAAGAACTGATTGAAAAAGCTGGGTTTGTAAAAATCAAATGACCTTTATACCCGACCCTAAATCTTGTGGTGCGGGCATCTTGCCCGCTATAATTATCCAAATCTTGCCCGCTATAATTATCCAAATCTTGCCCG
Organism: Anabaena sp. FACHB-1391; assembly: GCF_014696755.1. NCBI lineage: Bacteria > Bacillati > Cyanobacteriota > Cyanophyceae > Nostocales > Nostocaceae > Anabaena > Anabaena sp. FACHB-1391. Next base: position 84,315 of record NZ_JACJQS010000008.1, read on the forward strand.
CTATAATTATCCAAATCTTGCCCGCTATAATTATCCAAATCTTGCCCGCTATAATTATCCAAATCTTGCCGGCTATAATTATCCAAATCTTGCCGGCTATAATTATCCAAATCTTGCCCGCTATAATTATCCAAATTTAATACAGTTTAAATACAGTCCAGTTGACCACCATCAGAAAAAACTTATGAAATGGAAAGGCAAAATACTCCCTATTATTTTCATACCCCTACTTTTGGGGTTTGGTTATTGGTGTTTTTTCATTATTGTTACTAATCCGAAATCCTCTGATAATTTAGCAATAAATAGTGAAAATAAGCTGAATTCTCATCAATGGAAAGACCGAAATCAATCAATTGCACAACGAATTAGTTTTGGAGAAAAAATTTTAATTTCTGATGATATTTTACCAGACAAAAAAGATGCTGCTAAGGCTATTTTTGATAAAAATTATCAGCAAGCAATCACTAATTTAACATCATCTCTAAAAATCAAACCCAATGACCCAGAGGCACTGATTTATCTGCATAATGCCCGCATTGGTTCTGGTAAAAGCTATACCCTTGTTGTCTCTACACCTATTGGTAATGACCCGAATACAGCATTAGAAATATTGCGTGGTGTTGCACAAGCTCAAAATGAAATTAATACTGCTGGGGGAGTAAAGGGAGTACCGTTAAAAGTAGGTATAGCTAATGATGACGATGATCAGAAAATATGTCAACAGGTAGCCGCAGCTTTGGTAGAAAACCCCGAAGTTCTAGGAGTAATTGGACATTATAGCAGTGACGCAACATTGGCCGCCGGGAAGGTTTATGATGATGGAAAACTAGTAGCTATTTCCCCTACTAGTAGTTCTGTAAAAATTTCCAATTTTAGTCCCTACGTTTTTCGCACATTAACTAGTGATTTTGTCGCGGCCAGAGCTTTAGCTAATTATATGGTGAAAACTTTGGGGAAAAAAAATGCAGCAGTTTTTTATAATGCTCAAAGCAACTACAGTCAGTCATTAAAATCTGAGTTTGTTTCCTCTGTTTCTTTGGAGGGTGGAGAAATATCAGGTGAGTTTGATTTATCTAAAGCTGATTTTAGCCCTTCATCTAGCATCGAGAAAGCATTTAAACAAGGTGCGGAAGTTTTAATGTTAGCTCCTAATGGTGAAACCCTAGATAAAGCATTACAAGTAGTGCAAGTAAATCGAAAACGTCTGATTTTACTCGGTGGTGATGATGTTTATAGCCTCAAAACTTTAGAAATTGCCACAGAGCAAGCATTAGCCATGGTAGTGGCCGTTCCTTGGCATATTCATGGCAATCCTAATTCCCCATTTCCAGCCCAATCTAGAAAGTTATGGGGTAGTGATGTAAATTGGCGTACAGCAACCGCTTATGATGCTACAAAAGCCTTTATCGCTGCGTTAGCAACTAATCCCAGTCGTTCTGCAATTCAAAAAACACTACTTTCATCAGACTTTTCCACCAGTGGTGCTGCCGGTTCCATTCGTTTTTTACCGTCGGGAGATCGAAATACCCCAGTCCAACTAGTGAAAATTGTCCGTGGTAATCGCTCTCGGACTGGGTACGACTTTGAGCCGGTGCTGGAAAAATAGAAACACTGGGGGAAAAACCCATTATCAGCTATTGAGCATTTCAACTCTATAGGAATATTTTTGTTATTTAAACTCAATACTTGGCCAATTTTTAACTGATCAATGTTACCAATCTGCGGTGAAAATGAGGAGCAGGCTCAGGAACTAATTACCCAAAGTTGGTTTATCAAAATCCACTGATACCTGCTATTGGTGTGTCCGAGAGTGGCAAGCTCTCAGGTAACATTGATCAAGCTGCTCTTTCGAGATTTGAACTACCCATTATTAGCTGGTCTATTGATAGCATCTGCGGGTAGGCAAATTAAATTATCCCCTTGGGCCAGAATTAAGCCGCGTTGACGTAATTTACCCATTAAACGAGTGACAGTTACACGGGTTGAACCAATGGCGCTGCCAATTTGGGCATGAGTGAGGGGGAAGGGTAAGCAATAACCACGAATTACATCAGGATCAGTTTCGCTCATGGAAGGCTCGCCATATTCCTCAATCAGTAAGGTGAGAAATCCTAAGAGACGGTCAATTGTACGTCTTTGTCCTAAAGCACTTAACCAGAGTAACTTGCGCTGATGCTGATATCTAAAAGCATCCATAACTTCACGACGGAAGTGAGGCCAGTTGTCTAGATCATGCCAGTACATCCACAGTACCGCAGTTTGGTCAACGTGGGCAAAGGACTGGAGTGTAAATGGGGACTGGGCAACAATTTCAAAGGGTTGTCCTGCCCCTACAAAGCCCAAGAAGGCTTCTTCTGGAGTTCTGTTAATTCTTCTGGATGTTAACTGACTAGCGGTAGCACCCACTTGGGCAGTTCCTACCATGCGGATAGCACCCCTTTGCACTAAATAGAGCAAACCAGGTCTGGCTGGAATGCGCTCATCTTTACTGAAGGTGCGGCAGCGGTAGTGTTCTTGGGCCCAGTCAAGAATACGTTGCCAAGTTAAGAAGGGACGTGAAGCTTCGGAAAAGGAAGATTGAGATTGCATAAGTAACACAGAGCGTTTGGCTAAAAAACAAAGACGTGATCAGAACAGTGCAAGGAGTGTCTTTGTGTGAACGGGGTAGAGTTAACGCTTAATAGCGCTAGTCTTCCAATAAGATAGAAAGCAATTTAGCTCTCTATTTTTTCTTATACTTCCTACTGTACAACGAGGGTACTAAACTTTACCCATCTTTTATACATTAATTCATCAAATTTTATCCTACTCTTATTTTTATGTACATAGAGTAAACTTCTATCTGAAGGTAGATGGAACAGGATAAAATGATGCACCTCATAAATTTTTTACAAGGAATACGTGTATCCTCAACTACTTTTTAGTAAAAATCAAGCTATTAAGCAGCTAATAAGCGGTTATCTGGCCTCTTGCTTCAGTGTTTTTACCAATGATAGGGGAATTACAGGCATAGAAAGTAGAAAAGTTCCTCTCTATCAAGGAGGATATAATCAAAAAATTCTATATATCTCTGGCGTGGCCATGGGGATATCAAAATCTCAGAATTTACCCGCGATGGAAATTGCTCAGGCTATGGCTGGGCATTTATCCAGAAATAGTGATAGTTTATTTAGCGTTAAGGTAATTCCTCCTGGTTGGATTTATTTAGAACTCATTGACTCTACCTTAGCAGCTTGGTTACAAAATTTGATAGTTTTTCCAGAAAATGAAGACTTGATAAATAATTTTCTGAATTACCAATTACCAGTCACTAATCATCAATCACAAATTTCATTACATTCATTAACAATTTTTAAAATTCAATACGCCCATTCCCGCTGTTGTTCTTTATTACGATTAGCAGAGAAAGATGGATTAATTGCACTTGATAGAATAGGTACTAAAAGTTATTTTTCTGTGAAACCGATACCTTTACTTAATGGTGATCAAAAACTTCTGCTTAATCACGTTGATGAGATGTTACTGATGCACCAATTAGTAAAATTAGTAGATGATTTAGTTTGTAGTCATAGTAGTTCTCTGAACTGGGAAACATCTGCTGGGAAATTGAGTCAAGCTTTTGAGAAGTTCTGGGGTAGTTGTCGTATTTGGGGAGAAGTAAAAATTCAGACTCCAGAATTAGCCCAAGCTAGGTTAGGACTATTGGTAGCAACTCAGTTGGTTTTTAGATCCGTGTTAGAAGACAAGTTGGGGGTAGTTGCACCGATAGAACTCTAATTTATATTTACAAAAACTTCTCGAAAATCTATTGACAAAATACATATCTTTAACTACAATGTTAATCGTGTGAGGAGCGAACCAAAAAGGACACCGAGACGAAACACGGCCAGTCGTCGGTGTCTTTTTTGTGTTTATCCTTTCTAAGAAAGCAAGAATTTTTCTATTGCTACTGCTGCACCGTCTAATTCTATACTAGGTGCTACCCAATTAGCGATCGCTTGCACTTCTGGCGGTGCGTTACCCATGGCCACACTAATACCGGCATAACTGAGCATTTCTACATCATTGAAATTATCACCGATAGTCATGACATGATGACTTTCTAAACCTAGCATTTCTTCCGCTAGATAACGGACAGCATTACCTTTATTAACATGAGTATTCGCAGCTTCTAGAAAAGTGGGGACGGATGTTGTCATATACAAATCTGTCGGTTTGTATCTAAGGCGTAAATCAGCTAAAAGTTGCTGAGTTAAATTTGCGTCCTCAGACAAAGCTAGTATCTTAGTGGGTTCATGATCTAATAATTGACGTAAATCACCGACGGAAATAGCATTTACACCACAACGCTGTTGATAATTATCTGTTTCTTTGGTGATTTCTCGCACATAAAGTTGGTCATTAATGTAAAAATGGACCGAAAGGAGCGATCGCAAATCCGGCTGTTCAAAGTATTCTAGTAGTTGTTGGGTAATTTCCCTAGATACAGGTAAATGACGGTGAATTTGGTCATTACCCGGATCTTGAATCCAAGCACCTTGATAGGCTATTAATGGCAGTGTAGAGCCAATTTCCCGGTGAAATCGCAAAGCTGAACAATACATCCTGCCAGTAGCGATAGCGACCTTAATTCCTTTAGCTTGTACCGCAGCAATAACTTCTTTGACGGTAACGCTGAGAGTATTAGAATGTCCGGTAATTGTCCCATCTATGTCTAGAACTAATAGTTTAATATCATTTACTCCAGCAGATGCTTTGTACATAAATTTAAGTCTTTAGCAATAATTTCAATGAAAACAGAAAACCAAACTGTACCCCGTCGTATTTTACCCATAATTGCTCAATGGTACGGAAGTTATCACAAAATTTAACAGCATAATTAAAACTTATATAAATCCAATAATACTTTTAATATTCATAACTTAGGAAAATTCAACTTTAGATTTTCTTAACAATTAATTGAGAATTATTTTTATTTAGCAACGAGCTTGCAATACTTTCGGCGATTTGCTAGAATTATTGAGAATTTCACAATTGGGCTAATATTGTCAATTTTGCACCCTGCTGAAAAGATGATCTGTAAAAGTCTTTATTTATAGTCGTTTCAGAGATCAATTTTGAAAAAAATACAAAACTTTACAAATTAGCAGTGGTTTAAAAGAGTAAATTGGGGAAAAATTATTCAGCAAATAATGTACTTTGACCATTAGAACAAATATACTATTGACAAATAGAGTAACTTATGGTATGTAAAGAGTTTTTCGTAAGCGTAACGCACCATATTATTAAACTCTATAATTAGATACGTAGGGTGTGTTAGCGACAGCGTAACGCACCATATTATCCATTTATAATTAGATACGTAGGATGTGTTAGCGACTAGTAACGCACCATATTATCAAATCGTTTAAATTGTCTAATGTGCCGTTATTAATAATTGAATCTTGATCATATCGCATCAATCACAGGATAATTTGATGATGTAGAGACGTTTCATGAAACGTCTCTACAAAGTGGTTCATCTACATGATACCAGAAACTACACTAAAGTAGTAGTAAAGTTACTGATTTCTAAAGTACCAGTTAAACCTGTCACCTCAATGATGGCATCCGTAGTGGCACTAAATCCTGCGGTAGCGTCATTAATAGCGACAAAAGTACGACTACCAAAGGTAAATTGAGCCGCAGAGTTAGCTGCAAACACAGTATTAGTTAACCTAGCGGTAATGCCTGCTGTATCAAGTGTTGCCACAGGTGTGGTAACATTATTGAACCCGCTGCGGGCAGTGGTAACGAGGAATAAATCATTGCCAGTAGTAGCATTGAAGTCGGTAATGACATCAAAGATACCCAAGGCGGAATTAGCTAAAGTGCGGTAGTCAAAACGGTCTACTCCCAGCCTTCCAGTTAGAGTATCTTTTCCCAGCCCTCCGGTGAGGATGTCATTACCCGCACCACCATCAAGGGTGTTATTAGCACCGTTACCAGTGATGACATTATTAGCAGCGTTACCAGTACCGTTAATCGCACCTGTTCCTGTTAATGTCAGGTTTTCAACGTTAGCAGCCAAAATAGTGTAAGTAACACTAGATTGAATGGTGTCTGTACCCTCGTTGGCATTTTCGGTAATGGTGTCAGTGGTGCTATCTACAATGTAGATATCATTACCTGTACCACCAATTAGGGTATCGTTACCAGAACCACCGTCAAGGATGTTATTAGCAGCATTACCTGTGATGACGTTATTATCTGCGTTACCAGTACCATTAATTGCTGTTATTCCTGTTAAGGTCAGGTTTTCAACGTTGGTAGCAAGAGTGTAAGTAACACTAGATTGAATGGTATCTATACCTTCGTTGGCATTTTCGGTAATAGTATCAGTGGTACTATTTATAATGTAAGTATCATCACCTGTACCACCAATTAAGGTATCATTGCCAGCACCACCGTCAAGGATGTTATTAGCACTGTTACCTGTGATGACGTTATTAGCTGCGTTACCAGTACCGTTAATTGCTGTTGTTCCTGTCAGGGTCAGATTTTCGACGTTGGTAGCAATAGTCAAGGTGACACTAGATTGAATAGTATCTGTACCACCGCTGGCAAGTTCTGTAATGGTATCAGTGATGCTATCAACAATGTAGATATCATCACCTAAACCACCAATTAAGGTATCATTGCCAGAACCACCATCAAGGATGTTATTAGCAGCATTACCTCTGATGACGTTATTAGCAGCGTTACCAGTACCATTAATTGCTGTTGTTCCTGTTAGGGTCAGGTTTTCAACGTTGGTAGCAAGAGTGTAAGTAACACTGGATTGAATTGTATCTGTACCCTCTTCCAGATACTCCGTAATGATGTCATTGGTATTATCAACAACGTAGTTATCATCACCTAAACCACCAATCAGCGTATCAATACCACCGCTACCGTCAAAGACATTATTGAGTTCGTTACCTGTGATGACGTTATTGAGTTCGTTACCAGTTCCGTTGGTGGCCGTTCCGGTCAGGGTCAGGTTTTCAATATTTCCAGACAAAGCATAGTTTATGCTAATGTAAACCGTATCCATGCCTTCGTTGGCATTTTCAGTAATGATGTCATTGGTATTATCAACAACGTAGTTATCATCACCTAAACCACCAATTAAGGTATCTATACCACCGCTACCATCAAGGACATTATTGAGTTCGTTACCTGTGATGATGTTATTGAGTTCGTTACCAGTTCCGTTGGTGGCCGTTCCGGTCAGGGTCAGGTTTTCGATATTTTCAGACAAAGCATAGTCAATGATAGTGTAAACTATATCTATACCTGCGGCGACATCTTCGGTAATGCTGTCATTGCTATCATCAACATAGTAAACATCATCCCCTAAACCACCAATTAAGGTATCTGTACCTGCACTACCATCAAGGGTGTTATTACCAGCGTTACCTGTGATGACGTTATTATCTCCGTTACCAGTACCGTTAATTGCTGTTGTTCCGGTCAGGGTCAGGTTTTCGACGTTGGTAGCAAGAGTGTAAGTAACACTAGATTGAATAGTATCTATACCTTCGTTGGCATTTTCGGTAATGATTTCAGTGGCGCTATCAACAATATAGATATCATCACCTAAACCACCAATTAAGGTATCATTGCCAGCACCACCATCAAGGATGTTATTAGCAGTGTTACCTGTGATGACGTTATTAGCTGCGTTACCAGTACCGTTAATTGCTGTTGTTCCGGTCAGGGTCAGGTTTTCGAAGTTGGTAGCAAGAGTGTAAGTAACACTAGATTGAATAGTATCTATACCTTCGTTGGCATTTTCGGTAATGGTATCAGTGGTGCTATCAACAATATAGATATCATCACCTAAACCACCAATTAAGGTATCATTGCCAGCACCACCGTCAAGGATGTTATTAGCAGTGTTACCTGTGATGACGTTATTAGCTGCGTTACCAGTACCGTTAATTGCTGCTGTTCCTGTCAGTGTCAGATTTTCGACGTTGGTAGCAAGAGTCAAGGTGACACTAGATTGAATCGTATCTGTACCACTGCTGGCATTTTCGGTAATGGTGTCAGTGGTGCTATCTACAATGTAGATATCATTACCTGTACCACCAATTAGGGCATCGTTACCAGCACCACCATCAAGGGTATCGTTACCAGCAGCACCATTGAGGGTATTATTAGCACTGTTACCTGTGATGACGTTATTACCTGCGTTACCAGTACCGTTAATTACTGCTGTTCCCGTTAGGGTCAGGTTTTCGATGTTCGTCCTGGCAGCAATAGAGTAGGTGACACTGGATTGAATAGTATCTATACCCTCGTTGGCATTTTCGGTAATGATGTCAGTGGTGCTATCTACAATGTAGATATCATTACCTGTACCACCAATTAGAGCATCTGTACCAGCACCACCATCAAGGGTATCGTTACCAGCAGCAGCATTGAGGGTATTATTAGCACTGTTACCTGTAATGACGTTATTAGCTGCGTTACCAGTACCGTTAATTACTGCTGTTCCCGTTAGGGTCAGGTTTTCGATGTTCGTCCTGGCAGCAATAGAGTAGGTGACACTGGATTGAATAGTATCTATACCCTCGTTGGCATTTTCGGTAATGATGTCAGTGGTGCTATCTACAATGTAGATATCATTACCTGTACCACCAATTAGAGCATCTGTACCAGCACCACCATCAAGGGTATCGTTACCAGCAGCAGCATTGAGGGTATTATTAGCACTGTTACCCATAATGACGTTATTGAGTTCGTTACCCGTACCGTTAATGGCTGTTGTTCCTGTCAGAGTTAGGTTTTCAACGTTGGTAGCAAGAGTTAAGGTGACACTAGATTGAATGGTATCTGTACCCTCGTTGGCATTTTCGGTAATGATGTCAGTGGTGCTATCAATAATGTAGATATCATCACCTGTACCACCAATTAGGGCATCATTACCAGCACCACCAAATATGGTATTATTACCAGCGTTACCAGTAATGACGTTATTGAGTTCGTTACCTGTACCGTTAATTGCTGCTGTTCCCGTTAGAGTTAGATTTTCAACGTTGGTAGCAAGAGTCAAAGTGACACTAGATTGAATAGTATCTGTACCCTCATTGACATTTTCGGTAATGATGTCAGTGGTGCTATCAACAATGTAGATATCATCACCTAAACCACCAATTAAGGTATCTGTACCAGCACCACCATTGAGGGTGTCATTACCAGCACCACCGTTGAGGGTATTATTAGCAATGTTACCTGTAATGACGTTATTGAGTTCGTTACCAATACCGTTAATTACTGCTGTTCCCGTTAAGGTCAGATTTTCGACGTTGGTAGCAAGAGTTAAGGTGACACTAGATTGAATAGTATCTGTACCCTCGTTGACATTTTCGGTAATGGTGTCAGTGGTGCTATCAACAATGTAGATATCATCACCTGTACCACCAATTAGGGTATCTGTACCTGCACCACCATCAAGGGTATCATTACCCGCACCACCGTTGAGGGTGTCATTACCAGCACCACCACTGAGGGTGTTATTACTATCATCACCATTGATGATGCTCTCCAGGGTTTCAATTGAGAGAGACCAACCACCGGCAACATTTCCCGAATCAATACCGGCATCATCGAATATGTAGAGCCGCCACTGACCGTTGGGGTTAGTACCGTTAAAGACAGAAAAGTCTGCATTGTAAGGTCCATCGGGGGCAGGAGAGTTAAAAAAGTCGGAGTCAAAATTAGTTGGCCGATAAGTACCACTGCCAAAGCCTCCTCCAGAAAGACTAGAAGTGGCAGTGGCATCAAAAGTCAAAGTAACGTTGACTAAATCGCTATTGCCCCCTACATCAGACATCAGGATGCTGTTCGCGCCCGTTGGACTTACTAAAAGCACATCAATGTCACCCGAATAAGTATGGTTGAGGTTGGTCAGGGTGACTGTTAGCTTAGTCAAATTACCACTTGTTCCGGAAACATTGATAATTGAAGGATAAGGATTACTTGTCCCGCTGTCTGGAATAGAGATGAAGGTAGTGTTACTGAAAGTTGAAGTTGGCATGGAGATAAACCTGTGTATTGTGAATGGTTATTTTCTGAAAATTATCATACCTGCGACATAGTTTTGTACTGACTTTGTACTGACTTTGTAATCGCTTGGATAGCAATAGGATTTAAATATCTATCTAAAGATAGATGACAAATCAGCCTTTCTTGCTCGGCTTGATTGTTGATAGTGACAAGATTTCCCCCTAAACTCTGTGCCTGTGCTTGAGCTTGTTGCCATGCTACAGCGGTAGTGAGGCGATAAATAGACCCGTTATACTCGTATAAATTTACCATGACTATGTATTAATTCAGTAGTTTATTTCCTTTACCGTACCATCCCTACTACTGACTTGAATATCTATCTTTAGATAGATTTTTATTGATTTAAAATTTGTTATCATAGAGGTGACGAGGAAGAACTATCATCAATTTTCTGTTGTTCTGCGGTCAACTTTCTTATTCCCGTGCCTGAATGGCATGAGAAATGCTATATAATAGTTTTCTGATTTGGTTAAGCAGCAGTTGACTTTTAATTCTCCAATTATCAACAAGCCTACATTCATCCTCATAGATGGACATTCCCTGGCTTTTCGTTCCTACTTCGCTTTTGCTAAAGGTAGAGATGGAGGACTTCGCACAAAAGCGGGTATTCCTACCAGTGTTTGTTTTGGTTTTTTTAAATGTTTATTAGAGGTAATAGCCACAGAACAACCGCAGGCCCTAGCGGTAGCCTTTGATTTGGCTTTACCTACCTTCCGTCATGAAGCAGAGGATACATATAAAGCTGGACGGGCAGAAACACCAGCAGACTTTATTCCCGATTTAGAAAATCTTTATGAGTTACTGCAATGCTTAAATTTACCTATACTCACTGCACCGGGTTATGAAGCGGATGATGTATTGGGAACATTAGCAGAAAAAGCCGCAGCCGCAGGATATCGAGTGAAGATACTTTCCGGGGATAGGGATTTATTTCAATTAATTGATGCTGATAAAGAAATTACCATTTTAAATTTTACTCCAGAAGCATTAAAACGTTCTACAAATAGTATCAGGGAATTTAAGGCTGAAGAAGTCAAAGAGAAATTAGGGGTATTACCTACACAAATTGTTGATTTTAAAGCTCTATGTGGTGATAAATCAGATAATATTCCAGGAGTGAAAGGAATTGGTGAAAAAACAGCAGTACAATTACTAAATACTTATAATTCCCTTGAGGAAATTTACGCCGCTTTAGATAATATTAAAGGTGCAACTCAGAAAAAACTAGCTGCTGGTAAAGAAGACGCAGAAAAATCTCGCTATTTAGCTAAAATAGTCTGTAATGTTCCTTTAGAAATTAATTTAGAAGATTGTCTATTAACTGGTTTTGACCATAACCGACTTATCCCGATTTTAGAGAAATTAGAATTTAAGAAGTTTTTAGATCAAATTCATGATTTACAGCAAAAATTTGGGGGACAGGAAAAATTTGCGGGAAAAGTTGAAATTTTAGAAAACCAGGTATCTGAAGTCATAGAAACCGATGATGATATCTGGTTTTTTGGTGCTGAAGATACAGTAAAAGCCAAAAAACAAACATCTGCAAATATTCAACCGCGCATTATTGATACAGAAGCTAAATTAATGGAATTAGTAGAAATTTTCAGAAAATTTACTAATCCAGAAATACCCGTTGCTTGGGATACAGAAACTACCGCATTAGAACCACGAGATGCAGATTTAGTGGGAATTGGTTGCTGTTGGGGAACAGAAGTAAATGAACTCGCTTATATTCCTATTGGTCATAAAATTGGGAATAACTTAAATCGAGATTTAGTATTAGCAACACTGCGGCCGATTTTAGAAAGTCCTGATTATCCTAAAGCTTTACAAAATGCTAAATTTGATCGTTTGATTCTGCGGTGTCAGGGACAAGGAATTGAACTAGCTGGGGTGGTATTTGATACGATGTTAGCGAGTTATGTAATTAATCCAGATAGCAGTCATAATTTAACTGACTTATCTTGGCGATATTTAGGATTAACTGCGACCAGTTATGGAGATCTAGTTCCCAAAGGGAAAACTATCGCTGATTTGAGTATTTCCGCTGTTGCTGATTATTGTGGTATGGATGTTTATTCTACATTTAAATTAGTCCCAAAATTAAAAGAAAAATTAATAGAAACTCCAGCTTTATATCAACTTTTTAAGCAAGTTGAACAACCATTAGAAGCAGTTTTAGCAGAAGTTGAATATACAGGAGTTAGGATTAATTCAGCCTATCTCCAAGAACTTTCACAGCAATTAGAGACAGAATTAGCAAAGTTAGAAATTACAGCTATTGAAATTGCAGGAGAAAAATTTAATTTAGGTTCTCCTAAACAATTAAGTCAGATTCTATTTGAGAAATTAGGTTTAAGTACCAAATATTCTCGCAAGATTCAAACTGGTTATTCTACCGACGCAGCAACTTTAGAAAAACTCCAAGAAGTTGATAATACAGGATTTGTAAAAGCGATAATTGAATATCGAACATTAGCAAAATTAAAGTCTACCTATGTAGATGCTTTACCAGCTTTAGTTCATCCTCAAAGCCAAAGATTACATACTGATTTTAACCAAACAGCAACTTCCACGGGTAGATTATCTTCTTCTCATCCAAACTTACAAAATATCCCCATTCGCACTGCTTTTAGTAGACAAATTAGAAAAGCATTTTTACCGGAATCAGGTTGGTTAATGGTAGCTGCTGATTATTCCCAAATTGAGTTAAGAATTTTAGCTCATTTGAGTCAAGAACCTGTACTAATTCAAGCATATCAGCAAAATGAAGATATTCATACTGTAACAGCAAAATTAGTATTTGAGAAAGAAAATATTTCCGCAGATGAAAGACGTTTTGCGAAGACGATTAATTTTGGTGTAATTTATGGCATGGGAGCGCAAAAATTTGCCCGCGAAACGGGAATAAATCAAGTAGATGCAAAATTATTTATTGAGAGATTTAATCAAAGATATGGTCATGTTTTTGCGTATTTAGATAAAGTTAAAAAAGAAGCCGTTGCTTATGGTTATGTAGAAACAATTCTAGGGAGAAGACGTTATTTTGAATTTACTAATAAAAATTTGCAACAGTTAAAAGGGAGTAAATTAGAAGATATTAATTTACAAAAATTAAAGAATTTAGATCCATACAATGCTGGGTTACTGCGTGCTGCTGCTAACGCACCAATTCAAGGTTCTAGTGCGGATATTATCAAAATAGCAATGGTGCAATTACATGAGGTTTTAAAAAAATATCAGGCCCGGATGTTGTTGCAAGTTCATGATGAATTAGTTTTTGAAATTCCTCCCCAAGAATGGGAAGAATTGCGACCACAAATTAAGTCGGTCATGGAAAATGCTGTTTCTTTATCTGTTCCCTTGGTTGTTGATATTCATGCTGGGGATAATTGGATGGAAACGAAGTAAAATATTCTAATACGGGGTCATCCAAAAGGTATATTTTTGATATAAGTAGGTGAACGAAAAAAAACCGACATAAGTAACGAAAAGTAAAGTTGCCCAAAACCTGTTCCCTGTTCCCTATTCCCTGTTCCCTGTTCCCTTATCATAACGACAATTTTTAACGCCAACCTACTTAGCTGGGAGTATTCCCAGGAACATTTACCACCCCTAACTGTCAAAAAAGACTGTTGAGTAAAAAAATGGAGATTGCCAATTTAATTAAATCAACCTAACAATGAAGCGGAAATCGCCAAAAAGCTGTTAATTAATAACTAGTGACTTTTTGCCAAACATGATTTTAATTGCAGATTGATTGTGATGAATATAGCTAATTTTCCGTGGCTGACGACGATTATTTTATTCCCCATAGCCGCATCACTACTACTTCCTATCATCCCAGATAAAGACGGCAAAACGGTGCGCTGGTATTCCCTGATTGTGGGGCTGATAGATTTTGTACTGATTGTCTGCGCTTTTTATACTGGGTACGATTTCTCTAATCCCAATTTGCAATTGGTGGAGAGTTATCCCTGGGTGCCGCAATTGGGGTTAAATTGGTCTGTAGGGGCTGATGGCTTGTCTATGCCTCTAATTCTCTTAACGGGATTTATTACCACCCTGGCGATTTTAGCAGCCTGGCCTGTGACACTCAAGCCAAAATTATTTTTCTTTTTGATTTTGGCTATGTATGGCGGTCAAATTGCTGTTTTCGCTGTCCAGGATATGCTGTTATTCTTCCTGGTCTGGGAATTGGAACTTGTACCAATATACTTCTTGCTGTCAATTTGGGGAGGTAAAAAGCGCCAATACGCAGCAACTAAATTTATTCTATACACTGCTGGTGGGTCTCTGTTTATTTTGTTGTCTTCCTTGACAATGGGATTTTATGGTGATACAGTCACCTTCGATATGTCCGCGATCGCGTTGAAAGATTTTAGCTTAAATTTACAACTTCTACTATACGCTGGCTTTCTCATTGCCTACGCTGTGAAGTTGCCCATCATTCCCCTGCATACTTGGCTACCAGATGCCCATGGTGAGGCTACAGCACCAGTACATATGCTACTTGCGGGTATTTTGCTAAAAATGGGTGGTTATGCCCTAATTCGCATGAATGCCCAAATGCTACCTGATGCTCATGCTTATGTTGCACCGGCTTTAGTGGTTTTAGGAGTAGTAAATATCATCTATGCTGCTTTAACGTCCTTTGCTCAAAGGAACTTAAAACGGAAAATTGCCTACTCTTCAATTTCCCACATGGGTTTTGTTCTCATTGGTATTGCCTCTTTTACCGATTTGGGTTTGAGTGGGGCAGTTCTACAAATGGTTTCTCACGGCTTAATTGGGGCAAGTTTGTTCTTTTTAGTCGGTGCAACTTATGATCGTACACATACTTTAATGTTAGATGAAATGGGTGGTGTGGGTAAAAGAATGCGGAAGATTTTCGCTATGTTTACCACCTGTTCCATGGCATCTTTAGCATTACCAGGAATGAGCGGTTTTGTGGCGGAATTAATGGTATTTGTGGGCTTCGCAACTAGCGATGCTTATAACCCAACATTCAAAGTTATTGTCATTTTCTTGATGGCTGTTGGTGTAATTTTAACACCAATTTATCTACTTTCAATGTTGCGCGAAATTTTCTACGGACAAGAAAACGAGGAGTTAGTTTCTCACCAAGCTTTAATAGATGCTGAACCCCGCGAGGTCTTTATCATTGCTTGTTTGTTGATTCCTATTATTGGTATTGGTTTCTATCCCAAGTTGTTAACTCAAATGTACGACGCTACAACTGTACAATTGACAGCTAGATTACGTGATTCTGTTCCTACTTTGACAGCAGAAAAAGCTGTGCAAAATGTTTCTTTGATTGCGCCGATAATTGGTAATTAATTTGTAATTACAGCTATAATTTACAATTAGGGTGGGTTTGATACCTGCCCTTTTTTTTGTTTCCTAGGAAGTCCCAAAGGAGGGAACAGGGAACTCTTAACTGGGAACAGGTTTTCAGCGATTTTACGTTTCTTTACACAGTTTGATTTTATTGTGTTAGCCTACTTACAACTAACACAGAATAGCGATGTTCGCTGCTTAATTTGAGTTGCAGAGAAATTGTTAAATAGGGTTTTTGGCGGCCAGTTTTCTACCGTAGTTAATAGCAATTAAACCTGTAACATTCATAAACAAGCTGTAAATGGCCGCAGGTACTGCCATATCAGGATTATTGAGTAAACCGGCAGTAATGGCGATCGCTAGTGTGCCATTTTGAATCCCAACTTCAATGGCAATGCAGATTTGCTGATTTTGCTAGAAATGTGATTATATTTGAGGATACCCCACCTGGACACAATGCAATGATCATTAATCCCATGGCGATCGCTGGTTCCATGGGTACAATTTTAGCAATAATAAAGCCAATAATAGGTAAAAAAATCAACTGACTAATTAAGCCAATGGCCACAGCTTTAGGATATTTTGTTACTCGCAGGAAATCTTCTGGTAGTAAAGATAATCCCATACCTAGCATAATGATAGCTAAAGCTAGAGGTAAAATAACGGCGGTTAAAAAGCTTGCTTGCATAATTAATTTTGTCGAAATTACAACCAAGCATCATATTAGACTATTTATCCAGACATTGATCTTCTCATGGTTTGTTTAAGTCCTGTTCTCAGATACTCAGAAGAGCGGGAAGTGTCAAAAACTTCATCATCATTACGTTTTCATCAGTAATAGCATTAATAGCTTCATCGGCTACTAAATTTTTTTTACGGTTTAGATTTAAGCGGTTAAGAGTCCGTGATCAGCTTGATACACTTACCTCTATTCCTTTACTCTCTTTGATTATTTCCTGAATTTCTCGCAAGTATATATCACTTTTCTCTGTGACTATTTTCTTTAACAATTCTTGATTCTCACTTAGAATTTTCGAGCGCCTATCTCCTCCTTGAGGCTTGGCAGTTATTTCCGATGTCTCTCGATATCGACGCAAAAAGTCACGGATGAAAGATAAACTAACTTTGAATCGTTCCGCCAATTCTCTTTGTGTACCTTCTTTATTTTCCCAGGCACTTAATATCTTTTGTCGTAGGTCTATTGAATATGGGGCTATTTCTCAATAATCTTCTTTTTTACATCTTTATAATTTTACCATTCTTGTGGCGGGTTTGATCTTAAATTGCTGTAAATGAAGGTTTTATGTTTTAGGTTACTCAAAACGACGGGAAGGAAGAAATAAAAGATCAAAAAATTTGGCGCGGGCTGACAAAGAAATGGTATAATTGCCGGAAATTGTTTATGCAGAAACGAACCGAATCTATCCTACGGGTAAGTCATTGGTTAGCATAATCATAATTACATACTATTTAGCGCGTTATTCAATGCTTGTACTTACTAAATTTGGAGCAACTGGGATTTTCAATCATAGTTTAGTTCTTTAAATTTAACTTGATTTAAAAAAACAGGATCTTTTGCTTTAAGACTTGATAAAGTGTCCTTGTGAAAAACCTTGTGAAAAACCTTTTGGTAAGAAAATATGCAATAGACAATTAACGTCCAACTTAAAAGCCAGACAGGAACTTTATAAATAAATATGTTTTTTGCTATTAAAATAGTATAAAAAACATGGCATTGGTGATCAAAGTATAGGTTAACAAGGGAGAAAATATGAGAATTTTAGTGACGGGTGGTGCGGGGTTTATTGGTTCTCATCTAATTGACCGATTAATGAATGATGGTCATGAAGTCATTTGTTTGGATAATTTCTATACAGGAAAGAAACATAATCTCCTTCAATGGTTAGATAACCCTAATTTTGAACTGATCCGTCATGATGTCACCGAACCAATTCGCTTAGAAGTTGATCAAGTTTATCATCTGGCTTGTCCCGCTTCTCCAGTGCATTATCAGTACAACCCGATTAAAACTGTGAAAACTAATGTTATTGGAACACTCAATATGTTAGGTTTAGCTAAACGGGTGAAAGCCAGATTCTTATTAGCTTCCACCAGTGAAGTGTACGGAGATCCAGAAGTTCATCCCCAAACGGAAGATTATCGAGGTAGTGTCAATCCCATTGGTATTCGTTCATGTTATGACGAAGGGAAAAGAATGGCGGAAACCTTAGCATTTGATTATCACAGAGAGAATAAAGTTGATATTCGCGTCGCCAGAATATTTAATACCTATGGACCGAGAATGCTGGAAAATGATGGGCGAGTAGTCAGCAATTTTGTCGCCCAAGCATTACGAGGGATTCCTTTAACTGTTTATGGTGAAGGTCAACAAACTCGCAGTTTTTGCTATGTTTCTGACTTAGTAAATGGATTAATGCGATTAATGAATGGTGAACATACAGGACCCATAAATCTGGGTAATCCTGATGAATACACGATTTTAGAATTAGCTCAAGCTGTGCAAAACTTGATTAATCCAGATGCAGAAATTAAATTTGAACCCCTACCTGCTGATGATCCCCGTCGTCGTCGTCCCGATATTACGAAAGCACAAACTTTATTAAATTGGGAACCTACTATTCCCCTCCAAGATGGGTTAAAGCTAATGATCGAAGATTTCCGTCAACGGTTTCAACAGGTTTAGTAGTGCTAAATTCCCTTGATTGACTTGATTCACTGACAATTTTAAAAAACAAGGATTTCAAAAATGCGTGTTTGCGTAATTGGTACTGGCTATGTAGGTTTAGTTACGGGTGCTTGTTTAGCTCACATTGGTCATGATGTCATCTGTATAGATAACAACGAAGAAAAAGTAAAATTAATGAAGTCTGGCCAGTCGCCAATTTTCGAGCCAGGACTCTCGGAAATTATGCAATCTGCCATTAATAGTGGTAATATTCAATTCTCTAGTGATCTCGCGGCTGGGGTTGATCATGGGGAAATTCTGTTTATCGCTGTGGGAACTCCTCCTTTACCTAATGGTGAAAGTGATACTCGCTATGTAGAGGCTGTGGCTCGTGGTATTGGCGAAAATCTCAATGGTGGTTATAAGGTAATTGTCAATAAATCCACTGTCCCCATTGGTTCTGGTGACTGGGTAAGAATGATTGTTTTAGACGGGATTGCGGAAAGACAAAGAACATTTGTGGCATCTGTTGATACAATTGGAGACAGTAAATTTTCTGGAGTTGCTAATGATTTTGATGTGGTGAGTAATCCAGAGTTTCTACGGGAAGGTTCGGCAGTTTATGATACTTTTAATCCTGATCGGATTGTCTTAGGTGGAAATAGTGAACAAGCCACCGGCATGATGAAAGAATTATACGCCCCCATTGTAGAGCGCAAATTTGCCGCTGATCAATCTTTACCTCCTGTTCCCGTTCTGGTGACAGATTTAAGTTCCGCAGAAATGATCAAATACGCGGCTAATGCCTTTTTAGCCACTAAGATTAGTTTTATTAACGAAGTCGCTAATATTTGCGATCGCGTGGGTGCGGATGTTACCCAAGTAGCAAAAGGCATAGGTTTAGATTCCCGCATTGGTAGTAAGTTCTTACAAGCTGGTATTGGTTGGGGTGGTTCATGCTTTCCTAAAGATGTTTCCGCCCTCATTCACACCGCTGGTGATTATGGCTATGAAGCCCAACTGATGAAAGCTGCTGTCAGTGTCAACGAGCGCCAACGCTTAATTGCTTTAGAAAAACTGCAACAAGCTTTAAAAATCCTCAAAGGTAAAACTGTGGGCTTACTCGGTTTAACCTTTAAACCAGATACGGATGATTTACGGGACGCACCTGCATTAATCCTCATTGAACAACTTAACCGATTGGGAGCTAAAGTTAAGGCTTATGACCCCATTATCTCCCAAACAGGAATGCGTCATGGTCTTTCCGGTGTATTAGTAGAAACCGATTCAGAAAGACTAGCAGATGGCTGTGATGCTTTGGTACTTGTCACTGAATGGCAACAGTTCAGCACTTTAGACTATGGGAAGATGGCAAAATTGATGAATCACGCAGTGATGATTGATGGTCGTAATTTCCTTGATCCCCAAACCATGATCCGGGCTGGATTTCAGTATGTGGGTGTAGGTAGGTAAAAAAGGCAGCAGGGGGGAATTTTCTGATTTTCTCCTGACTTTTCCTCTAAAAATTAAATCGCCGCCCAGTGGAATCTGGACGGCGTTGATTTTTTTCAATTTTAAGAATTGTTAAGAACTGCGCGGAATTCGTTCAATTTCTGCATAACCACTAAAAATCAATCTTTGGCCTTCTGTTTCTAAACGATTTAGTCGCATTTTTACCCCATCTAAATCAAAGCGATCTAAATCAACCATATTATCCAAAATTTCTACCAATGCCACACTTAAAGTCTGGGAAATTTCCCGTTGTGCTTCTGGAACTCCCTCAAGTTCAATCTTAGGGTCTTTGAAAGAAACCCGCCTTCTTCTTTCAATCCCAATACCAACGGTCATACTTAGGGGTATGAGTTCACCATTTTTTAAGTCGGCTGTGGCTACTAAATGTAAACGATTTTCAGGTAATAGCTTGATTTGAACTTCGGTAAAGGAAACCGGTTCACCAGCAGATATTTCCATCAGAGTTGGTTCAGAAAGGTTCAGCAGCCGCTTTTTCACCAGTTCTGACTCAAAAGCCCGATTAATACCTATTTCTGATAAAATCACCTGGGCTACCGCTTGGGTGGGTTGTTTGAGATTGAGTTTACCACTTAAAACCGAGCCGAAGTCAATGGCTACCGCGTCGGTTTCAAAGGACATTTCCTCTACTGCGAAGTCTTTACGAATTACCAAGCCACGACCGTTCATTTTAAAGCTGTCAATGCTGCCTTGCAACAGTTTGCTGGAGGGGTAGCAGCGCACAAAGACTTCTACCGACTCGCTTTGGGTAAACAGGTGGCGAATCGTTTGGCTGGCGACTGTGTTGAGCATTCGCTCTCCCCAATCGGTGCTTTTGGGATCTGTTAAACCAGTGAGTCCGCCGAACATTAGGTTTTAGTCTCTAGAAGTTCTTTATATTTTTGTAACAAATTGTGAAGAATTATGCAAGCGATCCCTTGATTTAATCTACTAATGACTTAGAACAGGATAACTGATGGTTCTTATTTGGTTAATATCTTATTAATTTCACTATATATGTTAATAACACAGGTGTTGATATAATCAGTTATGTAATGTACATAAAAAACCATGAAGGCCACTGAAACCAACTTCCTCAAATTTCTAGAGGGTAAACATCAATTTATTATACTCATCTACCGATGAAGAGTTTCATAGACAATTCGTAATTAAAGACATTTACAACTTCCGTAGTTATAAGTATCTATTGCGTAAACTGGAAAATCATGGGCGGAAAGAGTTGGTAAATATACAGGAATATCAGGTTGAACATATAATGCCACCAAATCCCCATTTATCTCTAGAATGGCAGGAAGATTTATGAAAGAAATGGCCAGAAATTCAAGCCAAGTATCTGCACAATATTGGTAATTTAACTTTAACCAGATATAATGCTAAATTGAGAGATCGCTCATTTATAGATAAGCGAGATGAAAAGGATGGTAGATTTGCAGATAGTCCTCTACATTTAAATAGAGGCCCACAGCATCTGAAACAATGGAATGAAACAGAAATCAAAAACCAAGCAGCATCATTAGCAGAAATTGCTGTTAAAGTTTGGACTTTTCCATCTGTAAAATAAGTTTAAATAACTAACATCAACATTTAGCTGCGTTGGGTTGATAATCCGGGATCACTTGATATTATATTACCTTTTCTCCCTATTTCCTATTCCCTATTGCTTTTCGTTGAGTCTGATAAATGTGAATTTGGTCTACTAAACCCGCAATACCAGGAATATCATAACCATAAAGCCGAAAACCCTTACCCACAGAATTAGTTAAAACTTCTGAACCTTTACCTTGATAATACACAGGAACTGGACGATTCCCATGATTTCCCCAACCATATTTAATCTGGGGATTAGAACCCCAAAAATGACCCGCTTTTATAGAATCGGATTCAGCGGTTAAAGTTTCTGCACCTTTTTCTTTGAGTAATTCAGAAAAATTAGGATTTAAAGTGAGATAATGATCATGGTCAGCAGTGACAATCAGTAGATTATTTTCCCAACCACCATTATTTTTAATCCAGTCAATTGTCGTTTTCACAGCTTTGTCAAAATCCAACACTGTCCCAATCATATTATCTATATTATCATCATGGGCAGCCCAATCAATATCACCACCTTCTACCATTAACCAAAATCCATCTTGATCTTTCGATAAAACTGCTAAAGCAGCTTTAGTTAAATCATTGAGTGTGGGATTTTCATTAATTTCCTTCGCAATAAAAGATTTATCAGTTTCTCCAACCAGTAAAGGCCGAACTGTATCCGGGTTTTTTCCTTGAGAACTAAACAGGGAAAAAATACTCAAACCCGTATTACTATAATCTCCATTGGCCGTACTTACAGGCAGATTTCCCTCTTGTCCCCTAGCTCCATATAATCCTAACAGGCGATCGCCCATATTTGGATCTAATTTAGCCGCAGTCAGTGCTAATTTTTCAGCCGCATCTTTTCCCCGTTCTAAAAATGTGTAATGATAACGGTTTTGATTGGGGTTCTTACTCAACTCTGTATAAGTCGTTTTTGTGATATATTCAAATTTAGTCGGAGGTTCTACACCCGTAGGTAAAGGTTGACTATTAGCACCCGTAAGCGGATGACCACCACCTAAAATTACCGTTGGTTGATATATACGAAGTTCCTGCTGGAGAATATTATCTAAGGTCGGGTAATCACCATCATATTTATTCCGACGATTAACATTAGCTGCTGCTGCTCCCGGTGTAGCATGATCTACAGGAACAGAGGTAACAATTCCCGTAGATTTACCATAATTAGCCGCAGTTTTCAGAATAGTTTCTAAGGGTTTTTCCAAAATATCAACGGAAATAGCGTTATTATAGCTTTTTACTCCCGTGTACAAAGTAGTTGCTGTATTGGCCGAATCAGGATAACTATACTTAATATATTCGGGATCATTACCAGGTGTCCAAGGATTTATTCCCCCCCGTTGGGGATCATAACCCACCAAATTACCTACCGCATTGGGATGAAGATTTTTTTCTCCCCCAGATGGTGTATTTCCGGGATTAAATTTGGGTTGGAATTTAAACCCTGGTAAAATGGGACTAGCGCCTGTAATCGGATTAGAACCAGATAATGCGGAATTATTTGTGCTGAAAACCCCATTACCAGGGGCAATAGTAGTACCATAGGTGGTAGCGAGAGCATAATTATCCAGAGTTTGAAAACTTAGTCCTTCCCCCCGACCAGAATTGTAATTATATCCTTGCGCTATAGCCCCAGCACGAGCCATTTCCCAGCCCATACCGTCCCCAATCATCAGGATCACGTTTTTAGTTTTTGTGACAGGTGTAGCTGCTTGAGAATTGTTAATCAGGGTGATTAATATACCAGCTACAATGATCAATGCTACAGATAATAAACGGCGTTTATATCGAACTTGTGAACTAGATTTGATGACCATCGGTGAAATGCCTGCTATAAAATTGCTCTATGATGAGAGAATATTAAAAAATGCAATCAAAACTTTAGATTTACTTATCATGGCGAAAATTCAGTTTGCTAGAGGTATTGAGGAAACAGTAGTTCCAGATGTCCGCTTGACAAGAGCAAAGGTAGGTGATAGTAGTACAGCAACATTTACCTTCACAAATCCTGATATCTTGGCACAAGACGGTAAAATCGAACCTACTGGACTTTATTTAATTGACGAAGAAGGGGAAATCAAGATTAGTGCAGTTCAGGGTAAATTTGTCAACGGTAAACCAGAATCTTTAGAAGCAGTTTATGTTATGCAGTCTAAAGAAGAATGGGATCGGTTTATGCGGTTTATGAATCGTTATGCTGAAGAAAATGGACTAGGATTAAGCAAGTCTTAATTGTCAATTGTCAATTGTCAATTGTCATTAGTTGTCAATTGTCAATTGTCAATTGTCATTGGCTAAAGAGTAAAACACTTATGGAATTTCCACCACACGCAAGCTACAAAGAAATTTCTGTGAATTGTGCAGTTATTACCGTCAGTGATACCCGTTCCCCAGCTACAGATAAAAGTGGTCAATTAATTAAAGAACTACTTTTAGCTGACCATCACATTGTCGGATTGTATCAGATTATCAAAGATGAGTCAAGAGAAATTACAGCCCAGATGGAAGTTTTGGCTGAATATCCTTGTATCAGCGCTGTAATTTTTAATGGGGGAACGGGAATTGCTCCCAGAGACACCACTTATGATACCTTAGAAAAGTTATTAGAAAAAACTTTACCAGGATTTGGGGAACTATTTCGGTTTTTAAGTTATCAAGAAATTGGTTCACGGGCTATGGCTTCCCGCGCTGTTGCTGGTGTTTATCAAGGTAAAATCATCTTTTCTCTTCCTGGTTCTAGTAATGCTGTGCGACTGGCTATGGAAAAGTTGATCTTACCGGAATTGGTGCATTTGGTCAAACAGGTAAATGTTTAGAACAGGGAATAGGGAAACCCCAACTCCGCACCCCGCACTCCACCAAAAAACTTGTTCAGCAAACTCTGAAATGAACTTTTAAAACATATTCGTACTCCCCTTGACTTGTGAACGATTTTTCAGATAAAATCACACAGCATATAAACTTAGTTACTCAATACGTATTTAAAATTCAGATCAAATTTGTATTTTGTATGAAACAACTTCAAACAAGACTTACCCTGATTATATTTAGTATTTTCTTGGCAGGGTGGATTATTTGTGGGTGGTCAATTTGGTCACTAGAGTACAATGGTGCTAAAAAAGATGTTATCCGTACGGCCACATTGCTTTTAGATACAGCAGAGGTTGTTAGAGATTACACATTAACTAAAATTCAAACTCAATTTGCTCTGCTTACGCAAGATAAATCACCTCAGGATGTATCAAATTCAGCGGATAAAAATCAAGAATTACCTGATTTTAATAGAGTCACTGTTCCCTCCTATGCTGCTCAACAGATTTTGAATCAACTAGGGGAAAGGAAGGAAAACAAAGGGTATAGCTATAGAGAAAGTGCCATTAATCCAACAAACCGCAAAGATTTAGCGGTAGGGTGGGAGGTTGAAATAATTGAATATTTTGCCAAAAATCCTAATATCAAGGAAAAAATAGGTGAGCGACTGGATTTAATAAGCGGTCAAAAAACGCTTTATATGGCCAAACCAATTCAGATTACTAATTCCAGTTGTTTAGTTTGCCATAGTAAACCGGAAAATGCTCCTCCTTCTCTGATCAAAACCTATGGTAGTGAGAATGGTTTTGGCTGGAAGCTAAATGAAATTGTCGGCACAAGGATTATTTCAGTCCCCACAGTCGTTCAATATCACCAGGCTCAGGAGTCTGTTGGGTCCTATTTATTAGCGATCGCCAGCGTGTTTTTAGTAGCATACACCACAGTCCTTCTGATTATACAGAAATGGATTACCAAGCCTCTAGATACCATTACTCACCTACTGGAAGAAATTAGTCTGCATCAGTTAGAGAAGTCTCAACTCCCAGAAGATAAATCCAATTCATTAAACCCACTGAACAGAGCAATTAATCGTCTTTTAATCAGTCTCAATAAAGCCTTAGAAGCACCTAAAAAATAAATTTACATAGGTTACATTGTCCAACATGATTAACTGATTTTAAATCAGCCCTTGTTAAAGTTATTATTGGTGATTGTGGAGTCTATATGAAAAATTTTCTAGTTCTTTTCCAAGTTGCATTGACTGGATGTCTGTTATTTGCTTATGTTGTTGTTTTAAACAACCCCCAACAAGTTTTTCCCATAGTCTTATACGGCTTGAAAATTGCTGTATTGATCAGCATTAGCATGGTTATTGTTAATGCCGTTTCTTTCTTATTAATCAATTTTTGGTTAACTCGTAAAAAAAGAACGCGTCCATCAAGGTTATTGAAATTAATAATCTCAGTTTTCCTGTATCTGATCTGCATTTTTATTATTCTGCGTATTCTCGGTCAGGAAACGACAATGTTTTTCACTACTTCTGCTTTATTTACGGCAATTGTTGGTTTTGCAATGCAAGAACCTCTAGGAAATTTCCTTTCTGGCGTTTTTCTTCAGATTAACCAACCGTTTCAAATTGGCGATCAGATTCAATTTCAATTTCGGGGATCAAAAGAAGTTGTTGTAGAAGGAGTTGTGGAATCAATAGATTGGAATTCAACAGATATCCGTCTCAACTCTGGTGAAATTACTTACATTCCTAATGGGTTGATCGCTAAAGAATTGGTTAAGATGATCGACTCTGGTTCAGTCTGTCGAACAGTGGATTTTACAATTTCTGCCAAAGTTCCGCCGAATCAGGTGATGGATACTGCGTGTAAGGCAGTAATCAACCAACCTCTGCCAAACATTAATCTTGACAAACCCGTGTTTGTCAGAATGTGGTCTTATGGGCTAGAGGAAGTGAACTATAAATTGTTTTACTATCCCAAAAACTATAGTGAAGCCGAAAACCATACAGATCCAGAAATTCGCTGTCGGATTTGGTACACTCTGAGTCGTACTAGCATGGGAAGTGAGTATCAGTCCACCGAGAATGAACGTCTGTTGCAACTTGTTAGCAACATTGAATTTTTTAGAAATTTAACTGTCGAGGCTCAAAGCCTTCTGGTAGAACATTCTAAAACTTTGCTGTTTGATGCGGACGAATTGCTTGATTATCAACATCTTTTGTCCCCAGCAATGTTCCTGGTGGTAAGGGGTTGTGTGGCCATAGAACAAAAATTAGTCTCGAATTTAGAAACAGTTACCTTTAAACCCGTTAGTCGTCAACCTCAGAATCATAACCAGTCTAGCTACGCTCTCAAACCAATAGTAATTGAGCAAGTTGCCTCTGCGTTAGCTAAGTACATTGGTCCTGTTGCCTTCTCCCTGACCTACCAAACAGCTAAAGAAGTATCATCCCTTTATTGGCTGTATGCAAGTTTAGCTGCTGAGATTGAGAATATAGACCAGAGGCAGGAATTTCTCGGCTACCAACCAGATGCTCCGACAGAAAAATTCCTGATAGGAGATTTCTTTGGAGAGATGAATCTTTTCTTGGGAGAACCATTACCATCCATGAAAATTATCACAGTTGAAGATACGGAGATTCTTGCCCTTACCCCTGCCGCAGTTGCAAATGCCCTTCATCATGACGGGATCTCTATCAATACAATGAGCCAATATATTGCTCAATATCACCACAATTACTTAAGTGGAACACTACAGGAAGTTTCCTCCAGGATTTTAAATCAGAATGGGATTTCAGAGCAAATGCAGGAACACTTGGAACCCTATTTTCGCCGTTTATTAAACCCATTAGTAACAAGTTAAAGAAAAATTGGTTTTGTCAATTCCCTACGGTCTAGTTATAAAACTCTTATTTGATTTTTGAACCTTGAGTTGTAGTAGGCTTTACTTGTTACAGCAGCTTAGTGATTAGACGTAAGT
The DNA here is from genome assembly GCF_014696755.1 of Anabaena sp. FACHB-1391. Taxonomy (NCBI): domain Bacteria; kingdom Bacillati; phylum Cyanobacteriota; class Cyanophyceae; order Nostocales; family Nostocaceae; genus Anabaena; species Anabaena sp. FACHB-1391. Next base: position 111,367 of record NZ_JACJQS010000008.1, read on the forward strand.
AGCAAATATTTTGTTTCTATCTGGCAAAATATCCAAATAGTCCTACTTACGTCCCGGACAGAACCCTCAATCTCAAAATAAAAACAACTGCCAAATTTGGAGGTTTTGAATTTGTTTTCCTGGTTTTCCTGAAAAATCTGATGATTAAATCTGGTTATTTTATGCTGATAATACAAACAAAAGCGAGAACAGCAGCAATCATATAAAAAACTGCCACTACTTGTAATTCTGACCAACCAGTTAATTCTAAATGATGATGTAAAGGAGCCATTTTAAATAATCGCTTACCCTTACCGTCTGGTCCTTTGGTCGCTTTATAATAACTGACTTGAGCCATTACAGAAAGGGTTTCTACAAAGAAAATCCCACTCAGGATAAACAGTGCTACTAAAGAATTTGTCACAAGTGCGACAGCGGCTAAAGCCCCACCCAGGGCTAAAGAACCAGTATCACCCATGAAAACACTAGCTGGGTTGCGGTTATAGGCTAGAAATCCTAAGCAGCTACCACTGACAGCAGCACAAAAAACCATCAAGTCGGGAGCAGTTGGAGCAATGATCACACCTAATGCAAAAATAGCGATCGCTACTGTTCCGGCTGCTAAACCATCCACACCATCTGTTAAATTAGTAGCATTGCTCTCCGCGACTAAGACAAAACCCGCTAGAGGCCAAAACAATAGTCCTAAAGGTAAAGATAAACCCGCCCAAGGCAAATGGATATTAGTTATGCTAAAATCACCTTTAAGCATCAGCCAGAAACAAAACAGCGCCCCAAAGATAACTTGTAAAGCCAACTTCGTCTTAGGAGATATGCCTTTATTTGATTTACGTCGCAAAATTTGCCAGTCGTCTAACCAGCCAATTAAACCGTAACTCAGAGTTAACGCACAAACCGCAACTACATCTTGAGAAAAGTTAGATAGTATACAAGCAACTACCACAGCTACAGGTATAAAAAATATACCCCCCATCGTGGGAGTTCCTGCCTTTTTTAAATGTGCTTGAGGTCCATCTTCCCGGATAATTTGCCCGGTTTTTAGTGCTTGTAAAATAGGTATTACCCTCTGGCCAAGCACACCCACAATTAGAGCAGACAAGAAAAGAGGCAAGGTTAAGGAGGTAGGATACCAGGGATTCCTCTGCCCCACCCAATCCAAAATCAAGGAAGTTGTAGTTAGTAACATTGTTAGCATTGAGGCTAACCTAATTCCCGAAAAATTCAAACCTTGGTTAGGAGATAATTTAGCGTCCACAAAAAAAATCCTTCACTCCACACTTAAAAAACCTAAATCAAACAATATTGCCAATATTTTGATTTTGGGTCGCTAGTTCCCAAAATACTCACACCTAATCTTCCTCGATAGTTATATCATCGTCGTCATCGTAATCAATATCACCAATTCCGTCGTCTGCGATCAGAAAATCGGATATTACTTCTACATCTTCGCGGGAGTCTGTTTCATGGACTTCACGGGCTATCAGTCGGCCACTTAGTCGCAACCAGTCCAACATTGAGGATTCCTGTTTGACGGGAATAACCGCTGCTCGTTGGTTTCTGGGCGCTTCACGGAGGGGAGAATCTAACATATCAACAAACACACCTAAGGGTTTATTTAACTAGACATTAACAGTCTATCATTTGATACGAGTTATTTTATCCTTCATTCAACTCTTTAATTGCTTGATCCGAATTAAACAAAATTTTTATCCTTTCGGTGGGGTTATTCACTTAATTACGGAATAGTAGCTAAAAAGTCCAGATTTTAGAGTTGTATCTTTATAAATAGAGGATATTTATATCTCCTTGATACTGTTTAATTATGTATACTCTTGAGGTAAAAACAATGATAGGCAAGTCAAATCTCATAGATGTAATTGCGGGAACAAATCGCGGTTTATTAGTCAATGCAGCACAACAACAAGCTATTTTAGCAGCGATCGCTAACTTAGAAGATTTTAATCCTACACCACGTCCCTTAGCAGCTAGTAATTTACTAGAAGGCAACTGGCGACTACTATACACCACAAGCAAGGCTTTATTAAACATAGATCGTCTGCCATTTTATCAACTCGGTCAGATTTACCAATGTATTCGGGTAGAAACTAACAGTGTTTATAACATAGCTGAGATTTACGGTATTCCTGCCTTAGAGGGATTAGTCAGCGTTGTTGCTAAATTTGTACCAGTATCACAATCTCGTCTACAGGTTAAATTCCAGCGTTCTATCATTGGTTTACAGCGTTTAATTGGCTATACAACACCAGGAAACTTTATCCAACAAATTGAATCTGGACATTTTCAAAATAAACTAGCTTTTGATTTTCCCATTCAAAGTCAACAACAACAAGGTTGGTTAGATATCACTTATCTAGATGATGATCTCCGTATTGCCAGAGGGAACGAAGGTAGCGTTTTTGTATTAAGTAAGACATAAAACATTTTGCCAGAAGTGTTCGCCAATGAACTTACCCTATTATGCCTACTATGTCAAGAGGTTATTGACCAGATTAACAACTCATTACCCATCAAAAGCGACCAATTTGACAAATAACTTAACAAAACCCAAGGACACGCCTCTGTTGTTGTAGAGTGAGAACAATCAGCCCTAATTTACGGCATTCATTCTTCAAAAGGGAAGATACATCATGGTTCAACGTGGTTCTAAAGTCCGTATTCTCCGTCCTGAGTCCTACTGGTTTCAGGAAGTTGGTACAGTCGCTTCTATTGAAAAAAGCGCCATCAAATACCCTGTAATTGTCAGATTTGACAAAGTTAACTACTCTGATGTTAGTACTAACAACTTTGCTGTAGATGAATTAATCGAAGTAGCACCACCCGCTGCTAAAGCAAAGTAAACAGCCAACCGACAGGGATTTGATTAAAAGTAGCCTACGCTAACAATTAATCATATCACCAGGACTTACGCAGAGTGTCAATGATAGTCTTCATGGTGTGGCCATAAACCCCATTCTCGCGGTAATTCATCAATTAATTACCGCTACTCTCTTTGTGTTTTGCGTAAGTCCTGATTTGACTAGATTTTGGGCAGATGTTATCACTCAAATCTAGTGAAATCTTTTATCTATTAAGTACTGAATTATACATTTTTTTTAAAATATTATTGACTTTCATGCCTGAATTGCCCGAAGTTGAAACAGTCTGCCGAGGTTTAAATCAATTCACCCTGAATCGAGAAATTACGGGTGGAAATGTCTTGCTAGAACGCACTATCGCCTATCCATTTCCTGCTAATGAGTTTATTGATAAAATTAAAGGCACTAACATAACTACCTGGCATCGTCGAGGCAAATATCTTATCGCTCAACTTAGTCCCCATTCTTTCTTAGGTGTTCATTTGCGAATGACTGGTCAATTATTATGGGTAGAGCAAAATCAACCTTTACATAAACATACCAGAGTCCGCTTATTTTTGGGCGAAAGTCATGAATTGCGCTTTGTTGACCAGCGCACTTTCGGGAAAATGTGGTATGTTCCTGATCAGATGGCTGTAGAAAGCATTATTACAGGTTTAGCCAAATTAGCTCTTGACCCCTTTGACCCAGAATTTACAGCAGAGTATTTTGCCAGTAAATTAAAAAAATCCCGTCGTCCTATTAAAACCGGATTATTAGATCAGTCGGTGGTGGCAGGATTAGGTAATATTTATGCTGATGAAGCTTTATTTAAAAGTGGTATTTTACCGACAACCCTTGGTATAGAATTACAAATTCCCCAAATTGAACTGTTGCGAATTGCCATTATTGAGGTTTTATCAGCTAGTATTGCTGTAGGAGGGACGACTTTTAGTAATTTTCTCAGCGTTCAAGGCGTTAACGGTAATTATGGCGGTGCAGCTTGGGTTTATAATCGGGCTGGCAAACCTTGTAAAATTTGTAGTAACATCATAGAGCGAATTAAATTAGGTGGTCGTTCTAGCCATTTTTGTTCTCATTGTCAAAAATAATCATGTTTTGCACCAAGACCCAAAGACTTCCCCAAAATTTGCAAATAAATAAAAAATAAAACCGCGAAAAAAGAGAATTAGGGGGTTGACAATGCCTTTGAAATCTGTTATGGTATAGTAGACGAGGAAGAACTACGATATTATAATTTAATATATAATAATATATAATAACTTGCCGCCCAGCGGTTGACTTGAAAATCAGCGGTTATTTGTTTTAGTGAAAGAAATTAGCCTTGGGTTAGAGTTACAAGATAAAATTTGCAGTGAAGGCGTTTATTTTGGAACGAAGGTAACTTATGGCTGTGAAAAAAGGGAATATGGTTCGCGCTATTCGGGAAAAGTTGGAAAATAGTCTGGAAGCTAAAGCTAGTGATTCCCGCTTTCCTAGTTATTTATTTGAGACTCAAGGGGAAGTTGTTGATATCAAGGGTGACTATGCTTTGGTTAAGTTTGGACGAGTACCAACGCCAAATATTTGGTTAAAATTAGAACAGTTGGAAGAGTTCGTTTAATCACTCTCAAGTCCCCTCCAGATCCCCGACTTCTTCAAGAGGTCGGGGATATAATTACGTATATTTGCGGTTTATTTTTGTTTTCATAATTTTCAGCGATATGTGACGAATATTGAGAAAATTAACGATATTTTAGCTGTGGTTGCATAAAAAACACAATCCTTATTATAATAATTCAGTCATTTAACACACATCATCATGAGTTCAAAGAATAAGGATTTACAGGGGAGTTACGCTAAAACTCGCTTACTGCTTGCATTGTGGGAATTAGGAGCAAATGAACAGAAGGTAGCTAAGGGTAAATTAGGCAAGCGGGTGGTGTCTAAGGGTCAGAAAATAACCGACTATCAAGGTATTTTAGAGGATTTGCAAGAGCAGGGAGCTATTACTATCCTTAAAAAAGGATCGGCAATTAGTTATACTCTGAATTCACCAATAGGTTTAGATGTGTTAGGCGCTGGTTTGCGTAGTGATGAGTTTGAGTTTGAATCAGGTAAGACTATAGGGACTTGGGTAGCTAATGCGTTATTGCGGTGGTTTCGTCAGTTTGGTGAGGTTGTAAACAAGACCGTCGTATTAGATAATGGGGTTAAGGTTGAGGTAATTGGTTCTTATGAAGAGTTTAAATTAGAGATTCTTGATTTATTTGACAAGCTAGATAAAAGCTATAGTCATGCTGGGTTAGTTCCTATTTGGCAAATACGCAAAGAGGTAGGAAATCGGTTACAACGTGATCAATTTAATACTTGGATCATGGATATGCAAGCAGAGCAATTATTATATCTCCAAAGTGGAGAAGCACGAGGGGCAACCGAAGAACAGAAACAAGACTCTATTAATAGTGAAATAAGAGGTCTTTTATTCTTCGCTAGTAAACCTTGATAAAAGTAAAGTAGAGAAAAATTATGTCAAACACAGATAAATATGCCTTATTTGACAAAGCACGTAAAAAATCTGCAAATCCTTTTCGACTGAAATCAGTAATAACAGCTAATGAAGTCTGGGGTGATGTTATTACTGATTTACCTGAACTAAATCAACATATTGACGAAAGAATATTTGATGCAATTTCTGAGGTACGTAAAAAGTATTCTAGCAAAATTGGAATTGCAATTAAAGGTGATAGAGGTACTGGCAAAAGTCATGTTATCCATAGATTATGGAGAAAAATAACACAAGAGGGAGGTTCTGTTTTTGCCTATATTGGTCCTTGTGCTAATCCTCAACGAATTAACTCGCACGTGCGTTTGTACTTATCTGAGAGTTTCACTCATCAAGATAGTCTAGGCATTACCCAATGGCAAAAATTAGCAGCAGCCGCAATTAATACTTTAAAAGGAACAGAGTTTGAGGATAAATATCGCCCATATATTGAAAAATGTAATTCACCCAATGAATTAAAAACTTACATTAATGCTACGCAATCTAAAAATGTACTGCTGGATTTTTTTGATGGATTAATTGAGGCAATATTAGAAAATGAACCTAGTATTGATTTTGATTTTTTGAGAGCAATATTATTTTTGCTTTTAAAACCCTCTAAAAATGCTCAAATTGCGTTAGCTTGGATTAAAGGTGAGGATAATTCAGAGATTAAAACAATAGGATTACCAGAATTTTCACTTGATATACAAGAAGATAAATCTATCTGGATGATACAGCAAATTTGCAAATTAGCCGAAGTAGCATCATTACCAGTGGTAATTTGTTTTGATCAACTTGATAGTGCTGGTACTAATAATGATTCTGGAGATAGTCCTGCTCAAAGTATTGCAAAATGTATCGATCAAATTTACTTTCAATGTAGTAATGTAATTCTTATTTGCTGCGTTATTAGTGACACATGGAGAGAAATTGAACAAATGGGAAGTGGTATCCCAGATAGAGTTGGACAAAGATCAGTTAAAGCCCAACCACCTACTACTGAACAGACTATAGAATTGGTTAAACTCAGACTAGATTGGTTTTATAAAAATAATAATCTCAACTCTGAAGATTATCCTCATTTATATCCCTTTGAAGAAAGTAAAATCAAACATATTGCTAGTGAATCTGCTGGTGCGCGTTCTCTGATGACATGGTGTGCTGATGAATTTGAAAAAGTAATATCACCAGAAGATGAAGATGAAGATGAGAAGAAGAAGAAAACTTTTTTGGAGAAGTACGATGAGTTAATTAAACAAATTCAGATACCCATGAAAGATGATGATCAATTAGCAGCAATAATTTTCTGTGCTATGACTATGATTCCTAATGGTGGTACAGAAAATGTAGTAATTCAAGAAGTTAAAAAAATTGCTGATGCAACACATGATTTACATTTTATTATCTCTGGTTATGACTGCTTGAATATATGCGAGGTAAAAATTGGGGTAAGAATATGTGAAACAACAAATGGTAAAACATTTAATGCTGTAATGACGAGATTAGTAAACTACGATAAATACGGACTTACTCGTGGTTGTTTAATCCGTTCTACTGATGTTCCGAGAAGTTGGAAAATTGGATATGCGCTAAAAGAAAAACTGGAAAAAGAACAGGGAGGTGAAGTAGTGGTTTTGAAAAAAAATGATATTAAACCTCTAGTAGCGATTCAGAAAATTTATGAACAATCTGAAGACTATGGATTTACTAAAGAAGAAGTAAAACAATTTGTGAAAGATTTAAGTCTTGCTGCTGATAATCTATTAATTTGTGAAATTTTAAGTGCAAGTGCAGGTTATGAACCTAAACCTTATACTCATGAGCATTTAATGGGAACAGGGAACTTCCTAAGGTTCGTGAAAATGGGACTACCAATCTCACTCTATCAACCGACAAATTCATTAGACATCTTCGTAAAAGAATCTGAAACCCCTAACCTGTCTAGTCCAAAACCTAATTTCCCGAAAAAAAGTTATGACGTTGTTATTTGTAATCCTCCATATGCTATGCCAAAATTAGATCAAAGTTTAGATTGGATAAAAACCATTGCAGCATTAGGAGATAGAAGTATAGAATTAGAAGAGAAAAAAAATAATTATCAAGCGGGTACAGACTTTGAAAATATCTCTCGTCAAAGTTTAGAATTTTTAGGATTTAATGTAGAAAATGCTTATAAAGGAGGTGCGGGAGGTTTAGATTTATATTGTTCTCAACCTTATCCTTTAGTGTGCGAATGTAAAGCAGGTAAAAGTATTCCAGATCTTGCTGTAGAACAATTAGATAGAATTGGTAAAAGACATCTTCAAGAAAATTATCTTCAAGCTGTGCGGTTAATTATTGGACCTGGTAAACCTACTAAATATCTGAAAGAATCTGCTCAAATCTCTAAAGTCAGTATTATCAAAGCTATGACATTACAAAGATTAGTTGAATTAAAAGCAAAACATCCAGGTTCAATAGATTTATTGAATTTAAAGCCATATTTAGAAAAAGAACCATTTGGAGAAGCATCTAATGATAAAATTAATGAATATATAGATAAAATAGAAAAAGAGATAAAATTGCGATCGCATATTATCCAACTCGTCAAAAGACATCTAGAAAAAACAGGTGCTAAAGATGCTCAAGTTGGTAATCTTTGTATAGCATATCTTTATGATCATCCACCACAAAACCTAGAAGACAGAGAATTATATGATATTCTCATAGAACTATCATCACCATTAACAGGATATTTGGGAAGAATTAAAGAAGATGATTGGAAAAAAGATCGCTTTTATTATCTCCGGGATTTACCAATTAATTAAAAATAACTAATTCTCCGTATTTCCCCACGTACACTCATCAGAATTTTACCGAGGTAATTTTCCCCAGTACCATCAGCACCACAGCCCCAAAAATAGTCTATAGGTGAATCCTCTATTAAGATATTATCACCTGTTAATAACAATATCTCCCTAATATCAGCATGAGTCATAAACTTTTGTAGTACCCCAACCCGCATAACTTGAGTTTTTACCAATTCCCAATCTAGACGCAGACAACGAGAATCACAACGCCCTAAAGCAGCAGCTTGTTCAGGAGTAGCAGCAGCGTGAATTAAAGGTATAATTGGAGCATCTGGACTACCAACAAACTTTTGTGCTTGATAATAATGTTCAACAGTTGGCCAGTAAGTACCTTCGATATTAATACCGTGAGCGGAAAAATTAGAAAAACAGCCATAGGGGTCGGAAACCTTATAAAAGTAAATAGTCATGGGAAAAATTCTCTTTTATACTAAATTAGCAAAATTAGCCATGATCAAAATAAATAATCGGAAATAATAGGTATAGATACTGGGAATTTTCAACATTTAATAAAAATCAAATAATAATCAGAATATTTTTCTCAACTACCCAAATTTTTAAAGAAGTCGGACATCTCCAACCTACCAGCTATAATACAGCAGTTTCCGATATTATGAAGTACAGATATTAATAATAAAACTCTTGTGGTGCGGGCATCTTGCCCGCACAAGGTGTACCTCACTCAAAGCTACTTGCTGTATATAGAAACAGTGCTATAAAAACATCTAAACCAGATTTTGAATTAGCAATAAATAGTCGTAATTATTTTATAACTTACCTACAAGTTAAGGAATAATCAACCATAAAGAAACTTTCACCGCAACTGTTCCCCAAGGATAGAATTTGATTCCGTCAAATAAGACGACATTGAAGATATTGAATTTATTGGTCAATCTTTTCGCATTTCCTGTTAATAAATTAATCAAAGCTGAAGAATGTTATTCTCAATTTAGTAACTGTAAAAATGTTACTAAGTTTTTAGACTTATCTAAGAGGATGTTTTAAAAGTGGTATTCCGTATCATCACATTTTTACCCCCCTTAGTCCCCCCTTACCAAAGGGGGAAACCGGAAAATCCAGTTCCCTTCCCTTAACAAGGGGAAGGTTAGGGAGGGGTCAAAAATATTTGATACATCAATCATGACTTTTCAAACACCCTCTAAATCACTTTTCCGCAATTCCTCTCACCTGATGTCTATTAATCACAGTACAACCAATGAAATTATACTTTAACCTAAAAAATGGGTCGCCCGGGATTCGAACCCGGAACTAATCGGTTAAAAGCCGAGTACTCTACCGTTGAGTTAGCGACCCTTTTGCTGTTTTTCCAACTTTATCAATATACCATAAACAGCCATGGTTTTGTCAAGGGGTTTCTAGAAAAAATTTGCTGTTAGTTGGAAAGCAGCAGTACAACTAGCTCCTGGTGCTAAAACAGTCAAGTTATCACCCGTGTTAAAAGCATTGCGGGTGGCGCTCCAAGGCTCTAGACAATAGAAGTCTTTACCCTTCACAGTCCAAAACACCAACCAGGTGGTAAAATCATCATAATCGAGGGTGAGCTTGAATTTGCGACTATGATCTGTAACAGCGGCAGATTTAGCGGTTAGTCCACCAAAAGCAAAATCAATTTCATCTTGACTAAAGTCAAATTTGCCATTAAAAGCGTGAAATTCCTTGGTTTTGTTGTCTTGATATTCTCCAGAGGGAAGTTCCACCTCTAGCTGATTTTTGTCCCCACAGAGAAAATAAGGGTGGAAACCAGCGGAAAATGGCATGAGTGTAGATGACAGATTTTTATATTCCTGACGGACTGCTAAAGTATTACCTTGGAGTTCGTAGGTAAAAGCCAATTGAAAATCAAAAGGATAAACGGCCTTTGTTTCTTCATTGCTATTGAGAACTACGGTAACACTGGCTTTGTTTTCTGTATTTTGCTCCGTTGCTGTCCAAGGCAATTCCCGCGCAAAACCATGTTGTTTAATATTATACGGTTTACCATCAACATTATAAGTATTATCAGGTAAATTACCGCAAAGAGGAAACAAAATGGGATTACCACCTCTAACGCTCAAATCAGGATGAGTAAAGCGTTCAGCGTCCATATAGAAAATTTCTTGACCTTGAACCAGCCAACTAGTAATGATACCGCCTCTTTCTGGGACAACTTCTATTTGTGTACCAGCGGTTTTATCTGACAAGATGTAAGTTTTGTATTGTCTTTGTTGAATGTCAATGGTAAACATGATTTTATTTGGTTAGTTGACAGTTGATAGTTCCAATTACCCATTACCCATTACCTATTACCCATTACCTATTACCCATTACCCATTACCAATTACCAATTACCCATTACCAATTACCCATTACCAGTCCCCACTCCCTAATTTATTCGTCTTCAGCAAAAATGAAGCGATATAACTCGCTAGGGTCAGGTTCGGGGCTACTTTCAGCAAATTTAACCGCTTCCTCAATAATACCCTGAATTTTCCTCTCAATATCTTTGAGTTCTGCTTCCGTGGCTAGATTTTGTTCCAGCAAATAACCAGCTAACTTTTTAATGGGGTCACGAGCAAACCAAAATTCTTTTTCTTCCTTACTGCGGAGTTCGTCGGGGTCTGCCAGAGAGTGACCTCGGAAGCGATAGGTCATGGCTTCGATTAAAGTTGGACCTTCACCAGCACGAGCGCGGGCTACGGCTTCTTGAGCAACCTGACGGACTGCTAAAACGTCCATTCCGTCCACTTCCACACCCATCATGTTAAACACACTGGCTTTCTTGTAAATTTCTGGTTGGGAAGTTGCCCGTTCGTGAGCCATACCAATTGCCCACTTATTATTTTCTACCACAAAGAGAATTGGCAATTTCCATAAAGCTGCCATATTCAACGTCTCGAAAAATTGACCATTGTTAGCAGCACCGTCACCAAAAAAGCAAGCAGTTACTTGGTCTGCGGTTTTGTCTCCTAGAACTTCCCGACGGTATTTGGACTGGAAAGCCGCACCAGCAGCCACAGGAATACCTTCAGCGACGAAAGCATAACCCCCTAATAACCGGTGTTGGGCAGAAAACATATGCATAGAACCACCGCGCCCTTTACTGCAACCTGTGGCTTTACCGAATAATTCCGCCATAACTTCTCGTGCAGGTACTCCAGCACTTAAAGCATGAACGTGGTCACGGTAGGTACTGGAAACGAAATCTTCACCAGGACGCATTGCTCCTTTGATGATGCCACTACAAACCGCCTCTTGTCCATTGTATAGGTGGACAAAACCAAACATTTTTCCTCTATAATACATTTCGGCACATTTATCTTCAAATAAACGCCCTAATGTCATATCTTCGTATAAGCCCAATCCTTCTTCCTTGGTGATTTGGACTGTGGCGTTATTAAATGTGGGTAATACGCGCTCTTGAATCATGCTTGTGAAGTATTCCTATTGTAAAACAAACAAGTTAAGTTTGTCTTTGATTACGTTAGCGATAAATTAGCCAGCGTTGACAAAATTAAATTAATTAATTGATCAAAACCTATTTTATAGGGTAACAATCAGGATAACTGGCTTTCTGCATAGCGATTAACAATTAACGTGATTTTATAACCTAAGTTACTACTTAAAAAACACCTGTCAACTGTCCCCTGTCCCCGTGGCGTAGCAACTGTCACCTGTCAACTGTCCCCTGTCCCCTGTCCCCTGTCCCCTGTCCCCTGTCCCCTGTCCCCTGTCCCCTGTCCCCTGTCAACTGTCCCCTGTCCCCTGTCCCCTGTCCCCTGTCAACTGTCCCCTGTCAACTTGAATTATTTCCCCGTGAGTTTGACTAGTCCAATACCACCAAAGTATAGCCCTAAAACTGCACCTGCTAAAAGACTTTGGGTTAAAGGATCTGTAGAAGGTGTTAAAATCGCTCCTAAAACCACTGATACCATAATTACATAACGCCAGCCTTTTAACATGATTTGTGAAGAAACAATTCCCAAGGAAGCCAGCAATAATTGAATAACTGGAACTTGGAACGCTAGTCCGGTAGTGAATAATAATAACAGCACAAATTCAAAATACTTGTCAATTGACCAAAGTTGCTCCACAACCTCAGCACCATAGTTAATGAAGAATTGCAAAGCAGCAGGGATGAGGGCAATATACGCAAATACTAATCCCACTAAAAATAGCACGCTTGACCCTAGCACTACAGGAATGACTAAACGACGTTCCCGCACTGTCAGTCCAGGCAGCACAAATTGGATGATTTGATAGAGAATAAAGGGTGTAGTTAAGATTAAACCACCATAAGCGGCGACTTTCATGGAGACAAAGAAAAATTCTCCCGGTGCTAATTGCAGAAATTTAACGCCGTGAGCAGGAACTTCTAGTAATTGAACCAGGGGTTTGACTCCGATAAAACAACCGACAATACCGACTACCACAACTATGAGGGAATAGAAAATTCTTTGTCGCAACTCCTCTAAGTGGTCAAAAATTGACATTTCTACTTCCCCCGGTAACTCATCTAAGGGGTTAATAGCTGGTTCTCTCGATCCTTCTGGGTTGAAGTCCGGGGAATTTATAGTATCTACGTCTTGTGAAGAGGTCATGAGTAAGAAATGAAAGGAAACATTTGTGAGGCAATATTCGTTAACTATTTTGACACTCTTATTATAAATAGGCTCAAAAACTCTTGAAGTTGTCGTTAACTCAGGAAAATCACTCTATTGATTTTATTAATTTTTAGTATCATTTGCATATTTATTTTTATTTTCCCATTTTTAACTTTATGAAATTAGAGTATTAATTATTGCAAATGCTATTGAGCAGATCGCTAAATTAATACTACCGAATTAATCAGTATTAATTGCAGATAAAATCTCATTCCCTAATTTATTAAATGGCTGTATAGCTTATTTTAGATAGGTATTTAGTGCTTATATACATATAAGCTATAAAGACGAGAGAAATCAAAGAGTATATTTTTTACAGTATTTTATATGTTGACGCATAATATTCATATTTGTTTCTTGTAAAAAAACTTTTTTTTATCCGGGTTTTACTCATCAGATTTGCATAAGTATAAAGAACGTTATCTTGTGGCTAAATTCACTTTACCGGGGGGTAAGAGTAAATTTAGCAGTTACGGATCTGATTTTGATCTGTGAATGAATGAAAACAACGACTTGTTGATCTCAATTGCGGAGAAATCAAAGATATAGCAGGGGTAAAACCCAGTAAAAATCTAGATTTACTCCCTTGAATCAACAGGAATAGACTAATGCACCTGAAAATTGCACCATTTCTAGTATCGAATTAGACACTAGAGACAGGATTCCTTTGGCAATTTTGAGAATTATTAGTTCGTGTACAGGTTTTCACGCTCCTGATGACGTTGCTGATTACACAATCATCAATGGAAATTCAATCTCTATATGAAGAACATAATTGGTTTAGGACTAATGGTATTGTCGGTCTATCTATACAATGCCAATGCTTGTTTTGCAGGTAACAAGCTATCCGTAGACAATACTCAACTAACCAGCGAAAATAATACTCAATTACGGCTAGTGGCAAATCCGTCTGACAGAAGTGAGCAAACAGGAGATTGTATCCGTAAAGGTCAATGCAAGGATTAACATCATCTTGCACCTGACGAATAAAGGGGTAAATTATCAGAAAATCAGCGATAAGACTACCTGATTTTTATGGGTTCTTATCGCTAAATCAAGGTTTTGGTATGGTAAAATATTATCTGGTGTCATGAAATTAGATTAATTTTTATTAGTGGAAGATGGGAAGTTTAGGCGTGTTGCTCTTGATAAATATTAGTTTTAATATAAGTAAGTTATCTGTTAATGATTCTGTGTTCTCTTGTCTTGATCAACGAATGTTGACTCCGCGTATATTGAGACCCGGGAGTGTGAATGTTTAAGATCAGACTATGAAGAAAAAGATAAAATTATTTGTACTTCTATACCTGATTATTGCGGATAGGTCTGATTTTTCACTGTAAAAAGAAAATGACAAGTGGTGTCATGACCATTACAGTGTAAACCGGATTTTTATGCTTCTTAATTTAGAAAGATTTTATCAAGCTTGTAATCCTTCTCGACCTTTGATGATTGAGAATTTAGACGACCGGAGCTATTATATTGATTTTGCTTCAGTGCGTGGGGGTAAGATCATTGAGGCTTTGCTGCGGACTATTACCAGAATTTCTCCCAATATACCAACTTGTCAACTATTTACCGGACATTTGGGTTGTGGGAAATCAACGGAACTGTTAAGGCTCAAAGCAGAGTTAGAAGCGCAAGATTTTCATGTTGTCTATTTTGAGTCTACCCATGTTTTAGAGATGGTGGATATAGATATTACAGATGTTCTTTTAGCGATCGCTGGTTTGGTCAGTAAAAGCATGGAAGCAATAAAACTCCGTGTCCAACCTACGTACTTTACTAAATTGTTTAGTGAGGTGGTGGATTTTTTGCAAACACCGATAGAATTAGGAGTAGAAGCCGAATTATCCGTAGGTATTGGTAAAATTACCGCCAAAACCAAAGAAAGTCCACACTTACGCAGACGGTTAAGAGACTATCTAGAACCACGGACAGAAAATATCCTCCAATCAATTAACACAGAACTACTAGATCGAGCCAATTTAGAACTAAAAGCTAGGGGTAAAAAAGGATTAGTAGTCATTGTTGATAACTTAGATAGAGTAGCCATCCGTCCATTACCTTCTGGGCGATCGCTACCGGAATACTTATTCATTGATCGAGGAGACCAATTACGAAAACTGAATTGCCATATAGTTTATACTATACCCTTAGCACTAACATTTTCCAACGATAGCGCCCAACTACAACATCGTTTAGGGGGGGGACTAGCACCGAAAATATTACCAATGATCCCAGTGCGTCAACGTTCTGGGGAAATTAACATAGAGGGACTAGAACTCATGCGCCAAATGGTATTAGCAAGAGCATTTCCCAACAGTTCACCCCCAGAGCGTCTAAATTTAATTACCCAATTATTTGACAATAGTGATAGTCTAGATAGACTATGCTTGATTAGTGGTGGTCATGTCCGCGACCTGTTAGGATTACTATTTGATTGTTTACGAGAACAAGATCCACCCTTTGACAGAAATTGTGTAGAATTGGTAATCCGAAGACAACGAGATTATCGTGCTAATGCCATTGATATGAATGAGAGTGAATTAATATTTCAGGTGATCCAAGAACAACGAGTTAAAGGAGACATAGAGTACGAGATTTTATTACGTAGTTTATTTGTATTTGAGTATCGTGATCACCAAGGAGTTTGGTTTGCAATTAACCCAGTTTTAGCAGAAACCGAAAAATTTAAATCATGGTTAAAAAACAGCAAGCAGATGATATAATCGCTACGAATAAACAGTCATTACGTAGTTTAGACAGAGCCATTACCTTTTCTAAAAATCAGTTTTCAGTCATCTTATTGTGCTGTAACTATAAATTTTTGCATGAGTTAATCCGGCAACAACTAGTAGAAATTGGTTGGGGAACTGACAAACTCCAAACTATCACTTTAGATAAAAAAACCACAAGTTTATATACAACAATTCAATCACAACTCAGCTTAACCCAACCTGCTGGATTAATGATTACCGGGTTTGAATTAGTTGATGACATAGACGATCTTTTGCGTTCCATTAATCAGGTGCGGGATGAATTTCGCAAATGCTATCAAATGCCCATGGTTTTTTGGATAAATGATCAAATTTTAGCTAAAATTTGGCAGTTAGCTCCCGATTTTGCCAGTTGGGCGGCCACGCCAATTAGATTTGACATGAATTCCCAGGGGTTGCTAGAACTTTTGCAACAAGAAACAGAGAATTTGTTTACCGAAATTTTACAAGGTGACTATACTCAGAGCAATCACATCAGGTTAGAAAAAATCTGGACAAATAAGAATCAACTCCATTATGCAATTTTTGAATTGAAGAACTGGGGGATAGAAATAGAACCAGAATTAAATTCCAGTTTAGACTTTATTTTTGGCATAGATGATTATATCAATAATCGAATTTATTCTGCTTTAAATAATTTTCAAAAAAGTTTGCATTTTTGGGATCAACAGGAAAATTTATTTCCAGAAAGAGAAAATACAGAAAAATGTATTAAGAGTTGTGGCGACTGCTATAGCAACAAAGATCATTCTGCTCTTGACTATAAGTATCCTTTAAAAAAGGCAATTTTATTGTTGTACGTTGGACTATGCTTTTATCGTCTTGCTAAACAAAATAAAAGAGCAAGTAAGTGTAATTTGCAATCAGCTAAAACAAGTATTTCGCAATCCTTTGAGATATTAGAACTTACTGGATGTAAAAAATTAGTATCTGAATTTATTAGGCAATTAGCAGAAATTTTATATATTTTAGGAGAATGGACAGAATTACAGGTTGTTGCTGAAAAATCCCTAGAATTACATCGAATATATGGGCAGAAAATTCAAGTAGCTTGTGATTATAATATTTTAGCACATATAGCTTTGCATAATTCAAATTCGATGCAGGCTAGTATTTTAGCATATACATCATTAATATACCTAGAAAAAGCCAGAAATAACGAGGAATTAAATCATTATTTATTACCTCTACTATTAGAACAAATTTATATGTTAACCTTAGCCCAAGCACTTAATAATCTGGGAAAAATAACGGTAGCAGCAGAATATATAGATCAAGCATCTTACAAATTATTATTAGCTTTAGAAAGTAGTGAATATAAATATGATATATATCGTTATATTAACTTATTGGAACTTTTGAAATCTCTATACTTTCAAGCGGGTCGGTATCTTCAATCCTATATCATTAAACAAAAACTCAATTCTCTAGATCAACAATATGGTTTTGTGCCATTTATCGGTGCTGGATGTTTAAAACCGCAGAAAAGAGTCACCAACACCGGTTTAATATGTAAGTTGGGAAATAGTAACATAGCTTTAGAAATTACTGCTTCAGGCAGAGAAGATGATGTTAATAACTTAATTGGTAGAATTAGCCGTGCCGACCAAAAATTGATAATTATTCATGGACAATCAGGTGTAGGTAAAAGTTCTCTAGTTAATGCTGGCTTAGTTCCCGCACTGCAAAACCGCAGTGTAGGTGATCAAATTGCTGTACCAGTTGTTGTCCAAGTATATAGAAATTGGTTAAAAGAATTAGGGAACTGTTTAACTAAAGCTATGTTGAAAATGGCGAATAAATCAGCCCTAGAAATAGAATCTATAGAATCTTCAGATAATATCCAACCAGATATGAATGTTGATCTCATTTACCAACAACTCCGAAAAAATGCAGATAATCATCTAATTACAGTTTTAATATTTGACCAATTTGAAGAATTTTTCTTTGGTGATACAGACGGTCATCAAAAACAAGAATTTGATAAATTTATTAGTGATTGTCTAAGTATATCATTTGTAAAAGTTATTCTGACTTTGCGCGAAGATTATTTACATCGTCTCCTAGATTTTAAATATGTTTCATCAATAGAAACAATTAAAAATAATATTCTAGACAAAAAATTTCGTTATCAACTTAATAATTTTTCCGCTGAAAATGCCAGACAACTTCTTGAAAACCTAACTGAACGTTCCCATAAATTACATCAGCAATCACAACTCAAATTAGAACCAGCCTTAATTGATGCTTTACTGGCTGATTTGTCTTCAGAGGTTGGTGAAGTTCGCCCCATAGAATTGCAATTAGTGGGCGCACAATTACAAGATAAATGTATAACTACACTGGCACAATATCAACCCTATCGCCCAAAGAAGTTAATTCAGGAATATATCCAAGAATTAATTAAAGAATGTGGACAAGAAAATGAACGGTCTGCTCTGCTAGTTTTATATTTATTAACCGACGAAAATCACAAAAGACCCTTTAAAACCTATGCAGAATTAAAAGCGGAATTGTCAGAATTAGGAGACACCGGTAATTTGGATCTAATTTTGAGTATTTTGGTTAATTCAGGATTGGTTGTTATCTTTCATAATTGTCCCAAGCAATATCAATTAATTCACGATTACTTAGTAGGCCTAATTCGTCATTTAGAACAACAGGAATCTGGACTACAAACACAAATTAATCAATTGCGAGATAAGGTCAAAAATAGCTATCAAGAAATTGAACGGCTCAGAAGTGAATTAAGCAAAACAGAAGAGAAGGTTATTTTAGTAGAGACTCAAAATCAACAGGGAGATAATTTACTTACAGAAATAAGAGAATTACGTCAGCGAGAGGAAGAAACTCAAATAAAAATTGAACGCTTAAGAACTGAACTAAGAGAAAAAAAGTTAATTGAAAAATTAGTAGAAAGCCAAAAAAAACAACATTTGAATGCAATTAGATTAAATATTGCTTTGAAAATTGCTTTAACAGCTTCTATTATTGCTATTTTTAGCTTGGCTAGTTCTGTAATTACCTCCATGAATAGTGAAATACAAACCTTAAGTGCATCTAGTGAAACTTTATTTGCTGCTCACAAAGGTATTAATTCTCTCAAAGAAAGTTTAAAAGCAGGTCAAAAATTACATAAAACTTTATGGGTAGATGCTTCTACTAGGGAAAAAGCACTAACCGCAATGTACCAAGCAATTTATGGAGTCAAAGAACGTAACCGCTTAGAAGGTCATATATCGGCGGTGAAAATGGTAACATTTAGCAATGATAAATCCTTAATAGCTTCCGCAGGTGCGGATACAACAATTAATCTTTGGAGTCCTTGCGGTCTGTTATTAAAAACTTTATCGGGTCATGAATCTGTAGTCAATAGTGTTAATTTCAGTCCTGATAGTCAAATGCTAGTTTCTGCTGGTCAAGACAACACAATTAAACTGTGGAATCGTAACGGTGAGTTACTGAAAACTTTACTAGGTCATAGTTCTGTAGTCAATAGTGCTAGTTTCAGTCCTGATGGTCAAATTATCGCCTCTGCAAGTACAGATAAAACAATAAAATTGTGGAGTCGAGATGGTAAACTAATCACAACTTTACTAGGTCATGAAGATACTGTTTTAGCCGTAGCTTGGTCTAGTGATGGTAAAATTTTGGCTTCTAGCAGTAGCGATAAAACAATAAAATTGTGGAATCGAGATGGTAAACTAATTAAAACTTTACCAGCCCACGAAGATGCTGTTGTCGCCATAGCTTGGTCTGGTGATGGTAAAATTCTGGCTTCTGGGAGTTTAGATAAAAAAATCAAATTATGGAGTCGAGAAGGTAAATTACTAAAAACTCTAGCTGGACACAGCGGTGGTGTGATCGCTGTCAATTTTAGCCCTGATGGTCATACTCTAGCATCGGCTAGTATGGACGAAACAATTAAACTTTGGCATCTGAATGGTAATTTATTAGGAACACTGCGAGGACATAATAATTGGGTAAATAGCGTCAATTTCAGTCCTGACGGCCGAAGTTTAGCCTCTGGTGGTAAGGATAAAACTATTATTTTATGGCGTTGGGATAGTTTAATTTTGCGTAATCCCCAGGAAAATAACGATTGGGTAACAAGTATTAGTTTTAGTCCTGATAGTAGCATTGTTGCAGGAGCTAGTCGGGACAAAACTATAAAATTGTGGAATCGAGATGGTAAATTACTCAAAACCTTGGTTGGTCATCATGATCAAATTTGGGGTGTGGCCTGGTCTAGTGACGGTAAAATTCTCGCTTCTGGGAGTAAGGACAAAACAATAAAATTGTGGAATCGAGATGGTAAACTAATCACAACTTTACTAGGTCATAAAGATACTGTTTTAGCCGTAGCTTGGTCTAGTGATGGTAAAATTCTCGCTTCTGGGAGTAAGGACAAAACTATAAAATTATGGAATCGGGATGGTAAATTATTAAAAACTTTGGTTGGTCATACTCATGCTATTAACTGGGTTAGTTTTAGTCCGAATGGTAAATTATTAGCTTCTGCTAGTGATGACAAATTGGTTAAACTCTGGACAAGTGAGGGCGAAATCATCAAAAATTTAACAGGCCATACTCGCGGGGTCAATGGTGTAGCATGGTCACCCAATGGTGATGTTTTAGCTTCGGTTAGTCTTGATGGTATGGTTAATATTTGGGGTGAAAATGGTAAATTAATAAAAACACTAAGGGGATCTGGTGATGGTTTTATTGGTGTTAGTTTTAGTCCAGATGGTAAAACTTTAGCAGTAAACAGTGATCGTCAGGTTAAGTTGTGGAATAGACAAGGTGTTTTACTGATGTCTTTAAAAGGTGGTGATGAGGAGTTAACCGGTGTCAGTTTTAGTCCAGATGGTAAAATGTTAGCTGCTGGTAGTAGTGAAGGTAGGATAATTCTCAGGAAATTGTCAGATATTACATTAGAAAGTTTATTGAGAAGTAATTGCGATATAATAAGTGATTATTT
The DNA here is from genome assembly GCF_014696755.1 of Anabaena sp. FACHB-1391. Lineage (NCBI taxonomy): Bacteria > Bacillati > Cyanobacteriota > Cyanophyceae > Nostocales > Nostocaceae > Anabaena > Anabaena sp. FACHB-1391. Next base: position 132,041 of record NZ_JACJQS010000008.1, read on the forward strand.
ACTATATAATCCGAATATGACTAGACGTGATGCTGATGGCGATCAAAGTTATCATAATTGGTGTGAGAATAATTAGGTGAAAGCAATAATAATTATTAACAATATTAACAACTCAAAACTGAGAAATGACTATGGAAATTACTTTTTTACCAGATGATGTTACTGTTAATGCTCAAGTGGGAGAACCTTTATTAGATGTAGCAGAACGGGCTGGGGTATCAATTCCCACCGGCTGTCGGATGGGTACTTGTCACGCTTGTACGGTAGAATTGGATGATGGGGAAATTGTCCGGGCTTGTATTACCGCAGTTCCACCCAGAAAGGAGAAGTTAGTCATACATCTTTTTAGTGATCCAAGTTGGTAATTATTAGACATTTAGTAAAAATTAAAATTACAGCGTATTACCATCAGGGTGAGGTACACTTTTGGCGGGCATCTTGCCCGCACCACAAGATTTTGATCATTAATATCTGTACTTCATCAGATTGGAAACTGCTGTAAATATGCGTTACTAGAAACCGTTGTGGGGACAATTCATGAATTGTCCCTAGAACCTTGACCAGAGGTGTCTAATTATGCAATTCTGATTTTATAGTTTCTGTCAACTACCTTTAGATAGTTGGATAAATAGAAATTGGTGTTTAATTATGATAATGTCATTAAAACGGACAGAAATTGATGTTTAAGCTCTATTATAGAATATATGCGGCGATCTACCCCTGACAATTACCAAAATTACCAAAATTACCAAAATTACCAAAATTACCAAGATTTTATCCGACAACTGATCACTTTATTAGCTATTGTTGGTTCTTTTTTAGTGAATGTAGCATTAAATATTTTTCCGCCCTATGGACTTCCTTTATATGCGGTTTATGAAAAATTTTACCAAGGTGTGCTGATTATCCCTGCTAACTATGCTTTTGGGGTATGGGGACTGATTTATTTAGGATTATTCACTTTAGCAATTTATCAATTTCTCCCCTATAAAAGAACGGATGAAGACTTACGTAAAATAGGGTATTTATTAGTTATTGCTTGTGTTTTTCAAAATATTTGGTTGTATTTATTTCTATCTAGATTCTTTACTCTTTCTCTGGTGGCCATGTTCGGTACTTTAGTACCACTAATGGTTATTTATCATCTTTTGCGTATTGGCAGAAAGCGGATATCTGGGAGAAAAAAGTTATGTTTACATATTCCCGTGAGTATTTATTTGAGTTGGACTAGTGTTGCCACTATGGTGAATGTGGCTTGTGTACTGTATTTTTATGGTTGGAATGGTTGGGGACTTAATCATCAAGTATGGGCTATGATCATGCTTGTGGTAGCTGCAACGATTGCGACTTTAATCACAATTACGTGCGATGATATTATTTATGTTTATGTGACATTTTGGACATTAATAGCGATCGCTATTAGACATAGTAACATTGATTTAGTGCGGAATTTAGGGATATTTTTGCCGATTATTTGCCTGCTGGTGGCACTAATTAAACGTTCCCGTGATTAAAAATGTAAAAATGATCTCACACAGTTTTTGCTCACCAAAGGCCAGACTAAGGCAGTTATAACCAAGATAAAAGGAGTTAACCAATCACCCCAGCGTACATATAAAGTCTGAGTTTGACGGGGATAAATAGTTTCTGCGTGGGTTTCGTAGGTATTATATCCTGATTTCCATAAAGTTTGACCATGAGGATTAATAAATGCGGAATAGCCGGTATTTGTTGCCCTTACAGCCCATCTATCAGTTTCAATTGCCCGCATGATATCCTGGGCATGATGTTGATTTGCCATTGCTGGCGTATAATGAGCATCATTAGCAGAACTGAGGATAAATTTCCCACCCATAGCAGCTTGATAACGGAAATTTTCCGCAAAAGCTGATTCATAACAAATACCAATAATCACCCTACCAAAAGGAGTATCAAAAATTTGATTAACTTGACCCGGAACTTGATGTGCTTCTAGTGGTGATAAACGTTGAATAATTCCTCCTAAAACATTTTCAAAAGGAATATATTCTCCTAAAGGAACAAGTTTAGATTTATCGTAACGGCTGGTAACTTCCCCATTTCCCAAAACTGTAAATAAACTATTTGTATAACTACTGCCTTGTTCACCAAAAGCACCTATCCAAGCTATCACACCCCGTTCTCGAATAGCAGCTAACAAAGGAGTTTGGGGTAAATTACGGGCAAAAATAGGTATAGAAGCTTCTGGAGTAAGAACAGCTTGGACACCTTGATTAGTTAAATTTAAATATCCTTGAGTGTAAGCTGTCATAGCCTGACGCAAACCTTGAGGAAGAACCTTAATTTTATTAGGAATATTACCTTGAATAATACCAATTTTTAAAGCTGTATTTGGGGTAAAATTCAAGGGGTTGCTATAGAGGATAAAGCCAATCAAATGGGAGGTAATTAAGAGAGTGGTGGCTAAGATTAAGTAGGAATTAACGAACCACAGAGGCACAGAGGACACAGAGGTTTTTGGATGAAGTGTTCTTTCTTCTTTCGCGCTTTTGCGCCTTTGCGTCAGATATTCAGCAATAAAGCCATTAAAAGCGACAATTACCGCAGTGACAGTATTGGGTCCTGAAAGTTGTCCTAAATGGAGAATTACGAGATTGTATGGTGATTGAGTGTACGCTAAAGAACTCCACCATAAAGGTCCGGCACTCCAGAGGCTTTCTAAGCCACACCAAAGGCTTATACCAATGAGAACACGCAAATAAGGGTTTCCCTTGTTTAGACGCACCATTAAAGCCGCCCAAACAGAGACGAAAATTCCCCCCCAGAGGCTGATAAATGCCCAACAAAAGAGGGTAATAATTAAGCTCGGTAGCCAAGGGACACCCAGCCAGTCCATGGGATGAATACCTGTAATCCATGATATGGCAACTCCGTGATAACCGATACCCCAGATGAAGCCAAGAACAGGGGGAGATGGATAATTTTCATCTGTCTTTAGTGTAAATTTAACTACTAGCATCCACAAGGGGGTTAGGGATACCCAGGCTAAGAACCATGCACCAATAGGGGCGACGGTTGTTCCCATGAATATGCCACTGAGGAGAGACAAGGTATAATAGATGATGGTATCGGATATCTTTTGGTGTCTGAGTTTTAGCATTCCCCAAAAATGTTGAACTTGTGCAAATACAGCGGTTTCCGATCTGATGAAGTACAAAGTTGAATGATGAAACTCTTGTAGTGCGGGCATCTTGCCCGCTAAATATGTACCTCATAACACCGGGAAGTGCTGTAAATAAATTAAATAAGGCGGCGTGTTAAGCTGTCATGTGAAAGTTTCAGTTGCATTAATACAAAGATTATTGTACAATAGGACTGATTAAAATAAGTAGCTACCCTTAGAACAGAATACCAGATGAAAAGTCAATATGTTCAATATGGATGCGGTCTTTCCTCACCTGATTCTTGGATTAACTTTGATGCTTCTCCAAACCTTTGGCTTGAGAGATTACCTGTATTAGGTAAATTTTACTCAGGCACTAAAGCTCTAGAAGGTGGAATGGTACGATTAAGATTTCCCGAAAATATTCGATACGGAGATATAGTTAAAGGGCTACCAATAGAACCAAACTCTTGCACAGGAGTTTATGCAAGTCATGTACTAGAACACTTAACTTTAGAAGATTTTTCCATCGCTCTTGAAAATACAATTAAAATTCTTAAACCTTCTGGATTATTTAGAATTATTGTACCTGATCTGGAAATAGCAGCCAAAAATTATTTGTCCTCTGAGGCTGAAACAGCATCAATAGATTTTTTGAAGTCCACCCTATTGGGAATTGAGAGCAGACCAAAAGGGTATGGCGGTTTTGTAACCCACATTCCGCACCCCAAACTGTCACAGAGGTAAATTACGTAGAGAAAAAATTAAAGAGAGCATCAAAACAAACATATAAAGTGAAAAAAGGCATTTGAGAAACAGTAAATCACCAAAAACGTCATCAAAACCTATTCTCAATAAGAAGCAATAAGAATGCACACCACCCGGAGAGGACAACAAATAAATAAAATCAGAGATTCAAGAGACAAATCATAAGTTAGTCTAATCAATTAAAGTAAAAAACGAAATTATAGACCTAGTAAAATGGAGCTATAAATCAAAGAAATTAGCTCATCTTTACAAGAGAAATTACAGCAGTTTCCGAAGTTATGAGGTACAGTTAGTAATAATAAAGATAATACTGTCATGAAAGCATATTCAGTGGATCTCCGAGAAAAAATAGTTGCAGCCCATATTGAGGAA
>NZ_JACJQS010000080.1:0-2980 GCF_014696755.1 Anabaena sp. FACHB-1391
AATTAAGAATATAGAGGTCAAGCCCTCGGTCTGTTAGTACTCCTTTGCTACATACATTACTGTACTTCCACATAGAGCCTATTAACGGGTGTTCTGCCCGTGACCTTACCTACTTATTGTAGTGAGAGTACTCATCTTGAGGTGGGCTTCCCACTTAGATGCTTTCAGCGGTTATCCTCTCCGCACTTGGCTACCCAGCGTTTACTGTTGGTACAATAACTGGTACACCAGCGGTGCGTTCCTCCCGGTCCTCTCGTACTAAGGAGGACTCCTCTCAATACTCTTGCGCCTGCACCGGATATGGACCGAACTGTCTCACGACGTTCTGAACCCAGCTCACGTACCGCTTTAATGGGCGAACAGCCCAACCCTTGGGACGTACTTCCGCCCCAGGTTGCGATGAGCCGACATCGAGGTGCCAAACCTCCCCGTCGATGTGGACTCTTGGGGGAGATCAGCCTGTTATCCCTAGAGTAACTTTTATCCGTTGAGCGACGGCCATTCCACTCTGCGCCGTCGGATCACTAAGGCCTACTTTCGTACCTGCTCGACTTGTCAGTCTTGCAGTCAAGCTCCCTTTTTGCCTTTACACTCGTCGCACGGTTTCCAAGCGTGCTGAGGGAACCTTTGCGCGCCTCCGTTACCTTTTAGGAGGCGACCGCCCCAGTCAAACTGCCCACCTGAAACTGTTCCCCGACCGGCTTACGGTCGTGGGTTAGAATTCTAGCTTCGCCAGAGTGGTATCTCACCGTTAGCTCCATTATCCCCACAAGGATAATTTCTTCGCTTCCCACCTATCCTGCGCAAGCGAAGCCCGAACACAATTCCAGGCTACAGTAAAGCTTCATAGGGTCTTTCTGTCCAGGTGCAGGCAGTCCGTATCTTCACAGACATTCCTATTTCGCCGAGTCTCTCTCTGAGACACCATCCAAATCGTTACGCCTTTCGTGCGGGTCGGAACTTACCCGACAAGGAATTTCGCTACCTTAGGACCGTTATAGTTACGGCCGCCGTTCACCGGGGCTTCGGTCGCCAGCTTCACTTTCGCTGACCAGCTTCCTTAACCTTCCGGCACTGGGCAGGCGTCAGCCCCCATACGTCCTCTTGCGAGTTAGCGGAGACCTGTGTTTTTGGTAAACAGTCGCTTGGATCTCTTCACTGCGACCCACTGCTGAGGTGGGCACCCCTTCTTCCGAAGTTACGGGGCCATTTTGCCGAGTTCCTTAGAGAGAGTTATCTCGCGCCCCTTGGTATTCTCAACCTCCCTACCTGTGTCGGTTTCGGGTACGGGTGTTCTATCTTCATCACATACACAGCTTTTCTTGGCACTTTCCTTCACCACTCGGAGTTCGTAAACCCCTCCCAAACCAATTAGGGTATGGCTATCTTTCATGCGTCCCTGCCTATGCTCCCACAGAACAGTAAGTGACTATTGACACTTTGTCCATCGACTACGCCTTTCGGCCTCGCCTTAGGTCCCGACTAACCCAGAGTGGACGAACCTGGCTCTGGAACCCTTAGGGTTTCGGGGTGTATGATTCTCACATACATTTGCGCTACTCAAGCCGACATTCTCACTTCCGTTTCGTCCACAGCTGCTTGCCGCTACTGCTTCTCCCTACTACGGAACGCTCCCCTACCGATTATGATTAGTAATCCCACAGCTTCGGTACATCACTTAGCCCCGTTCATTTTCGGCGCAAGAACGCTTGACTAGTGAGCTATTACGCACTCTTTCAAGGGTGGCTGCTTCTAGGCAAACCTCCTAGTTGTCTAGGCATTCTCACCTCCTTTATCACTTAGTGATGATTTGGGGACCTTAGCTGGTGGTCTGGGCTGTTTCCCTCTTGACAATGAAGCTTATCCCCCACTGTCTCACTGGCTGTGTGTTCTCTGGGTATTCTGAGTTTGTCTCGATTTGGTACCGGTCTCCCAGCCCGCACCGAAACAGTGCTTTACCCCCCAGATTTAATCACAACCGCTGCGCCTCAACACATTTCGGGGAGAACCAGCTAGCTCCTGGTTCGATTGGTATTTCACCCCTAACCACACCTCATCCGCTGATTTTTCAACATCAGTCGGTTCGGACCTCCACTTGGTGTTACCCAAGCTTCATCCTGGACATGGTTAGATCACCAGGGTTCGGGTCTATAAACACTGATTTTCGCCCTCTTCAGACTCGGTTTCCCTTTGGCTCCAGCATTCTCGCTTTAACCTACCAGTGCCTATAAGTCGCCGGCTCATTCTTCAACAGGCACGCGGTCATCCGTTTAATCGGACTCCCACTGCTTGTAAGCTTATGGTTTCATGTTCTATTTCACTCCCCTTCCGGGGTTCTTTTCACCTTTCCCTCGCGGTACTTGTTCTCTATCGGTCACACAGTAGTATTTAGCCTTACGAGGTGGTCCTCGCTGATTCATACGGAATTTCTCGTGCTCCGTACTACTCGGGATGCAGCTACTATCCTTTGGTTTTTGACTACAAGACTTTCACTTCCTCTGGTACAGTATTTAGCTGTTTCGTCTAACCTAAGTGATTCGATATTGCTGTCCCACTACCCCAAAAGATAAATCCTTTGGTTTAGGCTCTTCCCCTTTCGCTCACCACTACTTAGGGAATCTCTGTTTTGATTTCTCTTCCTCCAGCTACTAAGATGTTTCAGTTCGCTGGGTTGGCTCTTTCCTGTCTATATATTCAACAGGTAGTATTTAGGGTTGCCCCATTCGGATATTTCCGGCTCTTCGTTTGCTTCCAACTCCCCGGAACATTTCGTCGGTAACCACGTCCTTCTTCGCCTCTGTGTGCCTAGGTATCCACCATTAGCCCTTATTAGCTTGACCACAATTTTTCTTGGCTTTCACGAAACACTCTCATGTCTGTTTCTGCCTGCTTTTTCTCGTTCTCTTATGCAGTTTTCAAGGTTCTGGCTGGAATTTCACCCAGCAGTCTAACTTTTATAGTTAGGTGCTGTTTTTTTTCC
>NZ_JACJQS010000081.1:0-2355 GCF_014696755.1 Anabaena sp. FACHB-1391
ATGGTATTATTAGTCGTGGGGGTTTTGATGTGATTATTGGTAATCCTCCTTATGTGGAATATAGTAAGGTCAAAAAGGATTATGAAATTAAAGGTTATCAAACAGAAAAATGTGGTAATTTGTATGGTTTTGTTATTGAAAGAAACAATCAATTTTTACAAATTTTAGGTATAACAGGTATGATTATACCTCATTCAGCAATTTGTACTGATAGAATGGAAGAATTACAATGTCAAATGAATAATAAGTCAACTTTATGGATATCAAGTTTTTGTATTCGTCCTGCTAAATTATTTGATGGAGTTGATCAAAGATTAGCAATTTATATAATGAGAATTAAATCTAATACAAATAATACTTATTCATCAAAATATCATCATTGGTATCATGAATTAAGACCAAATTTATTGAAGATATTGGAATATATTGATATTTCTCAAATTAAATTTACTAATTCTTTTGCTAAATTGCACTGTTATATAGAGAATAGTATTTGGGGAAAAATAGCACATTTTAGTAGTTTAAATAAATTTCTGTATAAAGAAAAAGAAGAGGTTATTTATTTTCATAATGCTCCTCGTTATTGGATAAGAGCTATGAATTTTATTCCCTATTTTTGGAATGAAAAGGAAGGAAATAAAATATCATCACAGGTTAAACCAATATATTTAAAAACAGAATTAGATAGTTTAACTGTAGTAGCTATTTTAAATAGTTCTTTATTTTATTGGTGGTTTATTATTTTATCTGATTGTCGTCATTTAAACATGAGAGAAATAGAAAATTTCCCTGTAGGTTTAGATAAAATGTCTACAGATATTAAAAACCAACTGATAACATTAACAGATAAATTAATGAAAGATTTCCAGAAAAATTCATTTCGCAAAGAAGCATCATACAAAACCACTGGTAAAGTAATTTATGATGAGTATTATCCCAAATTATCCAAACCTATCATAGATGAAATAGATAAAATATTAGCAGAACATTATGGACTTACAGAAGCAGAATTAGACTTTATCATCAACTATGATATAAAATATCGCATGGGTAAAGAACTAGAAGAAGAGGATAATTGATAATTAATATAACCTTTCCTAGTATAATAAAGTACAAAATTATCTGCGTTTATCTGCGTTTATCTGCGTTCAACTCATACTTGTATAAAATTACTAGTAAAGTAATTTACAAACAATTAGGAGATAAAGATAATTAACAATTGATAAAAGTGTTATAATATGCAAATTAACAACAGGAGTAAACTTTATGACTGTAAAAGAACTTATTCAAGCAGAAATTGACAAAATACCAGAAGAAGAACTGAATAACCTTTATCAGTGGATAAAAGAGTTTACAGATAAAATAAATCATGTAAAAAATGGAATTATATCATCCCCAGAAAAACATCTCTCTAATTCTTACCCTTATCATGATTTAGATTATCTTGCGGGAACATGGAGTGAAGAAGATGAAATTGAATTTTTACTTAATACTAAACAATTTAATGAAATAGATCAAAAATTATGGCTATAAAATCAATTTTAATAGATACAAATGCTTATACTGCTTTTAAACGTCATCAAAATGAAGCAGTTGAAATAATTGAAAATGTAGATATTATTGCCATAAATACAATCATTATAGGAGAATTATTAGGAGGTTTTGCTTTAGGAAATAAACAAGAAACTAACTGTTATGAATTAGAAAAATTTTTAGAATCTAGTAGAATAAAAATATTTCCTATAGATGAAAAAACATCAGAATATTATGCTATAATTTACCATCAATTAAGAAAAAAAGGTAAACCTATACCGACTAATGATATTTGGATTGCAGCTACAGCAATTCAACATGATTTAATCTTATTTACTTATGATAGTGATTTTCAACATATAGAAAATTTAAAATTAGGTAGTTGTTTAGCAGATTTTATTTAGGACTAGCGAATAAAGTTTTAAAAACATCTCAGCATAATTAAAAGTGATGACAATTAAAGAGATAATTAACACAAAAAATAATAAAATATTAATAGATAAAATCACTAAGAAATTTTATGATCAATTCAAAAAGGAATATAAAACATTTTTAGATTTTATTAACGGTATTCCCGTGAAATGTGATCAAGAATGGTACGCTTCCTTAATGCTGAACCGTTTAATGTTCATTTACTTTATTCAACGTAAAGGTTTTTTAAATAATGATTTAGATTATTTGAGAACCAAATTAAATCAATGTCAAGAAAACAAAGAAAATAATCAGTTTTATTCATTTTATCGTTATTTCCTGCTAAAATTATTTCATCAAGGTTTAGGAAATCAAAACAGAAATACCGAATTAGAAGCACTTTTAGGAAAA
>NZ_JACJQS010000082.1:0-2324 GCF_014696755.1 Anabaena sp. FACHB-1391
TTACTGTTTCTCAAATGCCTTTTTTCACTTTATATGTTTGTTTTGATGCTCTCTTTAATTTTTTCTCTACGTAATTTACCTCTGTGACAGTTTGGGGTGCGGAATGTGGGTTAACAGATGAGAAACCAAAATCACTAATATTACGAGTAACAATTATGAGGTTATTTTCATTCTTCTAATTCATGTAAAAGAAGTAATTCCGATAACTTAAATTGAGATTGCTTTGATTGAGCAATTTGATGTATTTTTAACTCATGTAACCAAGGTTGAAGAATATTATTTTGTTCTTCTATTGGTAAAGTTTCAGCTGTTTCTATAACTTTTTGGAGTAATTTTGTTGTCATGATATTACAGCGGGGAATCATAGTATTTGTCTATTATAGCTTAAACTAACAATTTGCATCAATGAGATATATAACTAACTTATGAAAATGATCGATAAATAATAAATTGATATTTACTTGAAAAATCAAAGGTCATTATCCATCTATCTACAGGGATAATGACCTTAATCTGTTAAAAGCTAATAGCCTAAAACCCTTATTATACCTTACCAGAAATTCTCATCAAGTTAATCTTTCTTACTTACCTCAACCATCATATCTGTTTGGGTCTTTTTTCTCCTTTTTGTCCTTGGGATCTTTCTTAGGCTTTTTAGCTTCTTTATTACCTTTTTTTTCCTTAGACATTAGTTTCACCCAGTTAGGTTTACCGGTCAAAGCTGCCACATTCTGCTATTAGTAAATCAGGGTGTAGCTTACCTGACATCCTTTGAAAACAGTAAGGGAAGCATTGCACATTTACGCTACTAATTACCATAGTACATTGTTATTTGATTTTGTGATGAATTTGATTAACTATGATACAAAACTTTAGATACTTTGTCACCATATCTAATTGAGATTCTAATTTATAGATTCCGTTTTGTTCTTTTCATTCATTATACCAGTATAATCATATTTTATAACTGATTAGGTAATAATTAAATGACTCCAGTAGATATTCTGATTCTTTCCAATGGACCTGGGGAGGTAACAACCTGGGTACGTCCTGTTGTCAAAGCATTGCGAGAACAATTAGGACATGATATTTCTCAGGTCAGAATTTCTGTAATATTATCACCTTGTCCTCATGCTAGTGGTAAAGAAACTGCTATAGCTTTGGGTTATCCAGAGGTTGATAGAGTTCAAGCACCAGAACATTTTTGGCAATTTTTACTGTGGGGAAAAACCGCCGAAAATTGGCAATGGAGAAATCAAGGTGTGGTTATATTTTTAGGTGGTGATCAAATTTTTCCCGTTATTATTGGTAAAAAGTTAGGATATAAAACAGTAGTTTATGCGGAATGGGAAGCACGTTGGCACAATTTTATAGATAAATTTGCCATTATGAAAGCACAAGTTGCGAAAAATGTTTCTCCAAAATATGCAGATAAATTTACTATTGTTGGTGATTTAATGTTAGAAGCAGCAGAGAATGAAATCACATCTAAAATTGAAAATCTCCAAACTCAAATTAACATTATTGGAATTTTACCAGGTTCAAAAGCAGCGAAATTAACTCAAGGTGTACCTTTAACCTTAGCTATTGCTGAATATATTCACAGGAAATTACCCCAGACAAAGTTTTTTATTCCTGTTGCGCCAACTTTAGATTTACCAACTTTAGCCAGTTTTGCTAATCCTGAAAATAACCCATTTACAACAGCATTTAATTTTCAAGGTGCTGATTTAATAGATAATTATTTCCTAACTTCTACAGGTTTAACAGTAGAATTAAAACAAGAAAATCCCGCTTATCATTTATTGTCTCAATGTTCCATTTGTTTAACTACAGTTGGTGCAAATACCGCAGAATTAGGAGCGTTAGCAGTACCCATGATTGTATTATTACCCATGCAACAATTAGATGCAATGCGTTCTTGGGATGGTTTACCAGGAATATTAGCAAATTTACCGATATTAGGCTCTTTTTTTGCTAAGATAATTAATTGGTGGATGTCAAAAAATAAGGGTTTATTAGCTTGGCCAAATATTTGGGCGCAAGCAGAAATTGTACCAGAATTAGTAGGTAAATTGCAACCTGAGGAAGTGGGAGAAATGGTTTTAGATTTGTTAAAAAATCCAGAGAAATTAGAGGCTATTCGTCATAAATTACGCAGTGTGAGGGGTGAAGGTGGGGCTGCGGAAAAGTTGGCAATTTTGGTCAAACAAGAGTTATTATAGATTTATATAAAACTAACATTTTTTCAGATATGAAAGCACCTGATACCATTATTAAACTTGTTGAACATTTTCACTCTTCGATAGAATTGTATCGTGCGG